>CAKMZJ010000021.1 GCA_929200395.1 Candidatus Gorgonimonas eunicellae
CATATCTAGTAATAATATTTAAATTAAATATGTCTATACACGTGGCAGATGAAAAGGCTAGGTTTCAGGGCTAAAGAAAAAGATCTAATTCGAAGCAAAATGCTGCAGGAATGCAAGTGCATTTCAAAGTGTTTTAACGATGAAGTAGATTTTTTTAATAGCCCCCAGAGGGCAAGTATTCTAAGCTTTTATCCTGCGTTAGTATTTCTTGATTTAGTCGACACTAAATCTGCAAAACACTGCCTTGGCTAAAAACTTACAATGACTTGCTGAAAACTCGCATTTCCAACTGCCACGTGTATATATGATATATTTTCAGGAAACTTCATTATGGATAATTTAAACGCCCATTTAAAAACACTTTTTCAAAACCCACTACCACAAGATAATTATCTGCCTGCAACAAGAGCTTATAAAGGTTATACAGGTAGCAGAGCAGTGGAATCAGTGAACCCGACAACAAAACTTCAATTCCAGCTCGCGATGATGAACTCAAAAGACATGTCAATTTTTGAAAGAAACTCATATGCAACAGGCGTTAACCCAAAATTAAACGCTTGGTCTCCAACTATAAGGCAGCCGTCTATTAAAGAGGTAAGAGAGATACTCGAAGCTATTAAGAATAACGATATAAACAAAATATACGAAATGATTTTAATCGGTATTGATCTTGATGCTGATACCTTTAACCAATATAGGCCAATTGATGAAATAATTTCACAAAATAAAATTAAATTAATGGAATTATTGATTGAAACTAAGGTAGTTGGTGTTAATAACCATGAATCTAGTAGCATGATAGATATAAATACTGCATTGGTAAATGCTATCAAGGAGCAAAAATTTGAAATCTTAAAACTATTAATTACACATATCAATTCTAATCAAAACATTCAAGAAAATATTATATACCAAGATATTTTTGAGATAGCTGTTTCTTGTGGTGATACTAAAATAGCTAAACTACTCATTGAAAAAACACCATTCAAAATAAACCATTTGTATGGCTGGGGCGAGTCCGCTTTAATGAAAGCTATAGCAAAGCAAAATTGTAAAATGGTACAGCTTTTAATAGAACATGGTGCCGACGTTCATTTACCTGATAAAATGGGGCATAGCCCTTTAGAAAGAGCAGCAATGGAAGGCAATAAAGATATAGCTGAATTATTATTGCAAAAAGGTGCTAAACCTATACTTTCAACTTTCTATCCAGGAGAAAAAAAGGTATTTCAAGCTCGAAAAGATGGTTTGATAAATCAGATCAATAATCTTACAAATCAACCAAGTTCATTACTGCAACTATGTAAAAATGCAACAAACAAACTAATAGTTGAAAGGCATGGTAAAATAACCAAAGAACAATCTATTGAGAGCTATTTAGGATTATATATTCCACAAGATAAAGGAGATGCAATAATTTCACTTAAAAGTGTAGATTTACAGGATGAACCTGAAGATAAAACCCTAGAAAATCTAAAGCTACTTAAGTGTTGTTCAAAACAAGAGATAACAGAAGCTCTGCCTGAAGGTACAACATTAAGCGATATTATACCCCAAGATTTAGAACTAGATAATGGTGTAAAAGAAGAAGATATATACCGCTTTTTACGACAAAATGGCGCACGTCCAAGGTTAATTCAGTCTAGAAAATTAATTAATAAGATCGATTATAATTCAATAGATTAAAAATACAGATACACACCTGCTACTTAGGACCTCTTACTCGGGAGAGATGCCACGTATCGTAAATAAAAATAGCAATTGCAGCTTTTTTTTGGTATCATATACACATAACTTCGATAAATTTTAACTTCCATATGAGAGATAAACCGATGCTAGCTACAGAACAGAAAGATTTAACTATTGAAAAAATTAATGAAATTAAAGGCGACGATATAGTCTGCTTTGAAATTGCTAACAAATCCAATATAGCTGATTTTATGGTGATAGCTAATGGCAGATCAACCAAGCATATTGAATCTATTGCTGAATTTTTGGTTGAAACCTTTAAACATACTGGTATTGAAACCATCAAAGTTGAAGGTGATAAAGCTTCAGGATGGATTTTACTAGACACAGGAGATATTATAATTCATATTATGACTCCTGACACCAGAGAATTCTATGCTTTAGAAAAACTATGGGATCAAGACCATCTGACTAGTGTAGCAAATTAATCATTTACTTTTTATCAATTATTGTAAAGTCTTAAACTTACATCAAGTAGTTGCTCTAGTAAAATTTTTCTAATACATATTATCTAACTTATTAACCTAGTATTGCTATAATATATGTAGGCTACAGTAAAAACACGAGTTTTAGTAGAAAATTAAACATTTAAGGCTTAGAATCCATATTTCATGTATTTATTAATCAAAAAATACTAACAGGGGATAAAACCTTAGGACCATAGAAACAAAAAAGGATGTTATAAAATTATGAACTTTAAAGATGCAAGAGATCTGTTTAAGGCGGTTGATAGTGGTGAAGTTCAAGGAAATAACCGTATTTACTACAACCAAGAAACAACACAGTTCTTTACCAAAGGAAAATTTTCTCATTATAGGGTTCAATGTAAGCTTTTTATATGCAAATTCCTAATGATGCTTCTTCCCCTTTCGTATAATTTCTGTAAAAAGCTTAATAAATACAAGATACACCATGCAAATGCATCAAATTACATTAATACAATATCTAGTATACATGTACCTGAAAATAGCGTAATAACAGCTACACACCTTAAAAAAATCATCTCCGAATACGGTCTTGATAAAATAGACTATAAAATTCTTGTATCATAAATATCCACCTTGACAGGTATAAATATTCAAAAAAACTTGCCTAGCAGGAGCAATTAAAAAAACTTTTTTAACTCGTCAATCGCTTGTTGATAATTATTAGAACCAAATATTGCCGATCCGGCTATAAAAGTATCTGCACCTGCCTGTAATACTGAATTTATTGTCTTCGCATTAATTCCACCATCAACAGCTAATCTTGCCTCTGAATTATGGCTATTTAACATGCTACGTAGATGTTTGATTTTACTTAAAGCCGAAGAAATAAATTTTTGACCACCAAAACCAGGATTAACAGACATAACTAAAACAAAATCTAATAATGGTATTTGATACTCAATAACACTTGGTAAGGTAGCAGGATTTAGCGCTAAGCCGGCTTTGCATCCGGAATCACGAATACGGCGTAAATTTTGATCAATATGCGTAGTGGCTTCTGGGTGAAAACTAATATAATCAGCACCAGCTTCAATGAAAGCATCAATCATTTGCTCCACCGGAGTTACCATAAGGTGTACTTCAATAGTTGCTTTACAACCAGCATCTCGCAGTGCTTTACAGACCATAGGACCTATTGTTAAATTTGGTACATAATGGTTATCCATAACATCAAAATGAATCCAGTCGGCACCAGATTTAATCACATTTTCAACTTCTTGTCCTAACTTGGTAAAATCAGCTGCTAAAATACTAGCTGATATTATAGGTTTTTGCATTAATTAACCCTTTTGTATATACGCTTTAATATACACCTTTAAGTAAAAGGTGTATATTAAGCTAAATTATTCAACTATATTCAACTATATTTAACTAGATAAAAGTTCTGCTGCTGTATCAACAACATTGTTAACCGTAAATCCAAAAAACTCAAATAACTCTTTCGCAGGTGCTGACTCACCAAAGCTAGACATGCCTATAATTCTACCGTCTATACCTACATATTTATACCAAAAATCTTTAGCAGCGGCTTCTATAGCTATGCGATTAGTAATATTAATAGGTAATACAGAATTCTTATATTCTGCGTCTTGCTGGTCAAATATTTCCGTAGATGGCATAGAAACTACTCTAATTTGATAATTTCGCTGCTCTAACTCTAATTTTGCTTGCATTGCTAATTCTACTTCAGATCCAGTTGCTATTAATATAAGATCGGGAGTGCCAGAACAATCACTTAAAATGTAACCACCGCGTTCTATTAATTTTACCTGCTCAGGAGTTCGATCTTGACAAACTAAACCTTGACGTGAAAATAACAACGCACTAGGACCAGTTTCTTTAATTAATGCAGCTTTCCAAGCTACGGCAGATTCTACGGTATCGCAAGGACGCCAAGTATCTAAATTAGGTGTTAATCTTAAACTAGCAATTTGCTCAACCGGTTGATGAGTAGGACCATCTTCACCTAAGCCAATTGAATCATGGGTATATACAAAAATACTGCGTTGCTTCATTAATGCTGCCATGCGTACCGCATTACATGCATACTCCATAAACACCAAAAAGGTAGCCCCATATGGAATAAACCCACCATGCAATGTGATACCATTCATAATGGCACTCATGCCAAATTCACGCACACCATAGAAAATATAATTACCTTCTGGGTTGTCGCCGGTAATTCCTTTAGATCCTTCCCATAACGTAAGGTTAGATCCTGCTAAATCGGCAGATCCTCCGAGTAACTCTGGTAATATAGGACCAAAAGCATTAAGAGTATTCTGAGAAGCTTTACGAGTTGCTATATTTTCTTTATTTTGTTGGCATTGGTTGATGTATTTATCTGCTAACAAGTTAAAATCGTCTGGTAGGCTAGCATATGATCTGCGTAAAAACTCTGTTGCAAGCTCTGGATATTTAGATTCATAACTAGCAAATAATGCATTCCAATTATGTTCTAAACTTTCACCTGCTTCTTTAGCATCCCAACTTTTATAAATTTCTTCAGGAATAACAAATGAATCATGTTGCCAATTTAGTGCTTCACGAGTTAACTTAACTTCAGCATCACCTAGTGGAGCCCCATGAACATTAGCTGTACCTGATTTATTTGGTGAACCAAAACCTATAGTTGTTTTGCAACATATTAGCGTTGGTTGACTTTGATTATTCCGAGCTTCAGCTATAGCACTATCAATTGCTTCAGGATTATGACCATCGACTTTATCAATAACATGCCAGCCATATGCCTTAAATCTATTAGCGGTATCGTCGCTAAACCAGCCTTGTACATCGCCATCTATAGATATACCGTTATCATCATAAATAGCTATCAACTTGCCTAACTTTAAAGTGCCTGCTAATGAGCATACTTCGTGTGAAATGCCTTCCATTAAACAGCCATCGCCTAAGAATACATAAGTAAAATGATCAACTATAGAAAATTCAGGCTTATTAAACTGTGCAGCTAAAGTTTTTTCAGCAATCGCCATACCTACCGCATTTGCTATGCCTTGACCTAATGGTCCGGTAGTTGTTTCAATTCCAGGAGCGTAGCCAAATTCAGGATGACCAGCAGTTGCTGAATGCATTTGTCGGAAGTTTTTTATTTGATCTATATCTAAATTGTATCCTGTTAAATGAAGCAACGAATACAACAACATAGATCCATGGCCATTAGATAGAACAAAACGATCTCGATTATGCCACTTAGGGTTGTTAGGGTTATGTTTTAAATGTTTTCTCCATAAAACTTCGGCTATATCGGCCATTCCCATTGGAGCACCAGGATGACCTGATTTTGCTTTTTGAACAGCATCTATACTTAAAAATCTGATCGCATTCGCAAGTTCACGACTAGAAGGCATTGTATCTCCCAATATAATGAAATAATTTCTCGGGTATTCTAAGCTTTTTTTACAAAAATATAAAGATAAAAAAAGAATATTTTTATTTTAAATACAGCTTAAATTAAATAGAAAAGTATAGTTAAATAGCTTAGATAACAATAAAAAGTTGTAGATATAATAAATTTTATCTTATTGCAAAATAAATACTATCGCGTCAGAAATTTATATATTGCTACTAGTGTGATATTTTTCCTGAAATCAAGCACCACTAAAATATCACATGTTTTCTATGTAAAGATATATTTTCGGTGTATACTAGTGATATCATTGATATTACAATATAGCCGTTTATAAACTATTTTTTTTTGGATAGCTACAAGCATGTGCATAAATTTACCTAATTTTCTTACTTTATTACGCATATTATTTGTCCCTTTTCTGGTTATTTTATTTTATATGGATTCTGTAACTTGGAATTATACTGCTAGCGCTTGTCTTTTTGCAATTGCGGGGATAACAGATTGGTTTGATGGTTTTATCGCTAGAAAATGGAATCAAATTACCAGATTCGGTGCTTTTTTTGACCCAGTTGCAGATAAAATTATCGTAATAACATCTTTTTGTTTATTGATTGAATCAATGAAATCATGGTATATTACTATACCAATATTGATTATACTAATTAGAGAGTTAACAGTTTCGGCATTAAGAGAGTGGAATGCTAAAATAGGTAGCAAAACCGATATTTCTGTCAAAATGGTAGGCAAAATTAAAACAGTTATGCAAATGATCTCTATTACTATACTACTATACTCTTGCAGCTTTGGAGTAGCCAGTTTTATACGAGATACTGGCATATGCTTATTATACATTTCAACATTTTTTACTATATATTCAATGTTTTACTACGTTAAATTATCTTGGTCTGATTTTTCGCTTAGAATTTAATTTTATATCCACCTTCTACTTGAAGGTGGGGATACACGTGGCAGTTGGAAATGCAAGTTTCCATCTGCCACGTATATAAATCAAAACTCGCAAATATCATGCTGTAACACTGATTCTTCAATTGACCCAACTCTTGTTAAAACATTTTGGTAAAAATCACCAAAAGCTTGCAATAAATTTTCTTCTAGCTCTTGTTTTAAACACATATATTGAATAAACAGTTCTGCTGCCTGTTCATCATCCATAGCTTCTATGTTAGCAACAGCAAGAATTTGTTGCTTAAGATTATCGCAACGTTCAAAAAATTCTTGCATTTGTTTTGGTATTTTTTCTAAGCTGTTAATGGTATCTTGTTGCAATAAATACAATTCTTCTCTTAAGGTTTGCTCTCTTGTTACTATTACTCCAGTAGTTGCTTTTTCATTCCTTTGGTATTTGGCTATTTTACGCTGATTAATTCTATTGTTTATTTTATCTACACCAACTCCTAAGGCAGTAAAAATAATAATTAACATCCAATCAATACCAAATGATATTGGATTTTTTAACTCAGAAATAAAAATTGGGATTTGATTTTTAAGATATACAGCTCCTCTTACTAAATAGAAATTTAACATTTTAAATCTAGACATCATAAAAGAAAAAGACATACCTTTGAATATCGATTTAGCATCTTGTAATATTCCAGATACTTTGCTAATTGCAGCTTCTTTATTGCTTTGAGTTTCTTCATCAGCTAATTTATTAATTTCGGCTATAGCTGTCTTTGCCATGGCTTCGCTATCAGTATTATTTGCTAAAAATGGTAATACTTTGTTCATTAAATTACTATTATTAGCTAGTAGTTTATCTTTATAACTAGCCATTGATTTTTTATTTAATACCTTAAGAAAAATACTTTGTTGTTTAATGGCTGATAAATGTTCAAACTTTTTATTCCAAAGATGGTCGAGGTTATTTTTTAGCTCTAATATATTAGGTTTTGCGGTATTTATTATATCTGTAGTTGAATTAATAAACCCTGCTAAATGTTGTTGTAAATCCTGCTTTCTGAGTTGATAAATAACTTTTTGTTGTTCGTATTTTATATCATGCTTTAAATCGTTATTTTTATTATGTTGCATTTTTTTTAATTCAGCAGCTGATTTTTCTAATTCACTAAAACAACCAATTAAATTTGCCATAGAATCATATTTACAGATATGCACATAAGAATTTATAAATTGCTTTAATTCCTTCTTGTTTTCTACTGTAAGAGAATTAATATCATCAATTAATAGTTTTTTTTGCTGTACTTTATTATTATGATGTATATATTGCACATACTTATATAATGCAGTTATTGGTTTTAACAATAATATCCAAGCTATTCCAAAAGATACAGAAAAAATAAAAGAAGCTCCAAAAGTAAAAGCAGAACCAATGAGCCCACCAACTAAAATAGCTAGGGCATTAATGCTAACTTCTCTTTTACTATGTAAAACCTTACGTTTAATTCGATTTATTAGATCGAAATTTTTTATTTTTGTATAGGTATTATTGGTTATTTGCTTCTTAATAAACTCTTTATCTAAATTATCTAAATAATACTTAGATTGTTTAGGAGGGACTAATGCAATAGCTCCTGTTTTTTCTTGAATGCTAGTTTCTTCAAAACTAGCAGAAACATTAACTGGAATACCATAATATTGGATTAAATATTTTTTTAATCTTAAAAAACGTTTAAAGGTAAAATCTTTAGCAGTTTTTATACCTACTGATATAGCATGTTGCCTAATCATTTTTAATTTATCTTCATTACTATCTTCTAAATCTGCAAACCATTGATCTACTAAGTATTGGTATATTTCATTTTGCAGGAAACTTTCAGGTATGCTTTTATTATCTAGAAAATAGTCATAGGCTAGCTCTATACATCCTTTTTTATGGTTATCAGCTATAGATAGTAAAATTTTTGTATCTGATAAAATTTCAGCTAATCTTTTTTTTGCTTTTTTTTGGTTTTTTGGCAAGTGTAGCTGTAAAATAGCATGTGCTCTGCGTCTTAAGGTAATTTCATTATAAACTTCTTCTGATTTTTGCTTAAGAGCTACTATTAATAAATCCAAAGCTTTCTTGTAACTATCTGACCTAGTAACAGATAGCTTGCAAAACTGATTGTCTACTTCTACTACATTTCTTTTCTTCAATTCTTTCTTACCGGAAATATTTTTATTTTTTTTTATAAATGAGTAACCTTGCTTAGTAGCTACACTTTTAGTATCTAACTTATTGCTTGTGTTTGCAATAGCTGAAGGTACAATTTTTAAGTCTCCGCTCAATTTATCCATGCATTATTCCCTTAAAAAATTTTTATTCCCTACAAACCCGCTCTTGCAGGCGTATAAACTAAGTTATTGCTATTAAAGATATAATTTTATAGTTAACATTTATCGTTTTCGGTTACTAGGTCTTACCTATTAATTATTATACTTAGTTAAAAGTGTAAATATTTGGTACAGAAAGGGCTCATTAAATTAAAAATCTCTGCCTTTGAGATATTACACTTGCATGGAATGGGTTAGTTATCACACTGCGGTTATTTGCAAATTATTTATATATTCTTGAAAACATTCGGTTATTATCTCTTTGGTTATTAATATAGCAGAATCACCAAATACTTGTTTTATTCTATTTGAATCTAAATCAAATATTATATAAATTTCACGATTAAAAAAACATGAGGAACAAAATAAATTCGTACAATAACCATAGGTATATGTTGTATCACTACCTCTTATATATCCAACATCATAATCAGCAGGAGAGATTAAATTACTTTCTTTATTTCTACTATTATCTAGAAAATAATTATCTTTATTAATGTTTATCAAAAGATTTAATTGATTAATAGGTATTTGTTTAAATAACCAATAGATAAATGGAGGGAATACCAATTTAACAAATTCACTTTTTGATATTGAAGTTATAGTATCCTCATATATCATACGGCACAAGAATATATAGGTATCAACCATTCCAATATAAAAATAAATATTTTTCTCTTTGGTTTGCTGATTTTTACTTATAGGAAATGCTGCCTTTCTAGTAGCTAATCTTTTAACACTAGGATATTTACCTGTGCTACTATAACTCCAATCTGTTTTGATATTAACATTCTTTAAAATGTTAGTTAAAATTGTAGATTTAATAGTATTGCTTGTATTTTCCCCATCAAATTTTTGATCAACATAACACGCTTTATTTTTAAATTTATCTACACTAAGATGTTTCTTAAAACCTGAGTAATGTTTATCTAATATCTTCTGTGCTCTTTGGTGATGTTCACCCACTTGTGACAAATCTTCAACAGGATACAATAAAGAAGTTACTATTAATTTATTCTCTTCAATTAAAGACAAGAAAGCAGATAAAATAGATGCTACAGTTTCTGCTGGTATTTTACCTAATATAAAGTCACAATAAGAATTTAGAAAAAATGAGTATATTTGTTTTAATATATTAATTTCTTTATTTTTTCTTGAAAAAACTAAATCACCAAAAATTTTTACTAAAGCTTGACTAAAATCAACAGTAGTATTGTTTACATATAAATAAAAATTTTCGTTATATAAATCTGTATTTATATTTTTTGTCACGATGTAAGAAAAATTAGAATTTTTTATTGCTACAATAAACTTTAAGAAATTAATCAGTTGATTAGGCTCGTTATGTAGCTTTTGTTTTTTTTCCAAATAAATCCTAATAAAATTCTCTTTAGAGTTTAATATTGTTTTATTAATTTCGTCATATTCAGGCGCTTGAATATAAGTTAAAAACTGTTTTTCTGTTGTTTGCACAGTAGTTTCAGAATTATTTGCTCCCCCTAAATTTATGCTAATCCAAGTTTGTTTATTATCTAAACTAAATTCTACAAACATATGCAAATTATTTCCAACACAATTTGCAGGAACCCCAAAATATTCTGCTAATATTTGAAATATTATAGCTCTATGCTGGCAACCTCCTTTTTGATAACGTATAGCATCTATTAGAGCATCATAACCTTCACTAGTTATATCCATATTAGCTTCAAAACACTGTGCCCAAGAAATTAATTCTTGCATTTGTTGCTTTTTATCTGTAAGTAATTTTATTTGTTGTAATTTATTTATTGATCTATTTGAATTAATATTAACAGCAAAAACTTTATTATCTAATAATTGTTTTAAGTCGTTATCTTGATTAGGGGGTTCTAGCTTGTTTGCAATTTTAGCAAAATTTAAACTTATTAAATTTGGTTTAATTATAAAATCTAATTTTAATTTTTTGTGCTGCTCGATATCTTTATTATTAGAAAAAAAAGCAAAAAATTTATGAGTTCTCTTTAGTATTTTAAGCTTTACCATTAAAAAACCCGTAACCTGACAACGACCCAGCTCAATTAAATTTTTATGAGAAATTCCTATACATTCATCATGATAGCTAATTCCCGGTAAAGAAACCCATTTATCAGTTGACAACTTTAATTCTGCGGTACCTAATAATTGCCCAGTTTCAAGCTTTATTGGACGCTTAGAAGTTAATTTAAGAACGGGTATTATTTTTATTTTTGTATAATCTTGATATACCTTATAACAAATTCCATGAGCTGTTGCTTCAGGCCTATATAATTTTAAGCGATAGTCAAACACCTTGAAATCATTTGTAGCAAAATATTTCACAGGATGATAATCATGAGGTTGCGTAATTGTCTTAAAGTTTAATCTTTTACCAGCAGAACTAATTTTCTTTTTGCTAAACTTTAATTGATTATTTGTAATTTCATGTGGTGCTTGTAACTTAAGATCTACTTCTTTATTTTTTAGCATAAGTATTGGCAAGCCATAATCTTGCTGAAAAATAGCTACCCATTGGTTATAATCAGCATTGACTAATTTACTTGCTGTTTCTAGCAAGTTAGCTAAACTTAATTGAATAGGGGCATGTTGTTTTTGTAATGCTTGAAATAAATCTAAATAATTACTAAACAGCCAGTCAATCATTATTGGTTTATTAGGATAACTCTCTAATAATATTTTATATAATTCATTTACTACTATTGGTTCTAATTTTATATGGAGCATTCTATTCATAAATGATGCAGATGAGCGTTCTCTATCACTATAACAGGATGGATTAACAGTTGCAAAGAGCATAAACCCATGGTTAGACTTATTTGTTAGTATATCATTAAATAGACCTTCTAAATAACGACTAGGTAGTAAATTTATTTCACTAATAACTAGTTTTTGTCCGTTTACCATTGCCGCCGATATTATTTCTATAGTTTTATCCCACTGATTAGGATTAGCATTTATATGAATAAATTTATTTTTGCACTCTTCATGTTGTTCCCATAATACTAACACTGCATTTAAAATACAATCTTTACCCCAACCAGCTGGACCTTCTACCCATAACCCACGCCTACCTTGCAAAGTTGCTTGACTGTCAAGAAACAACCAATAGTCTTTAACTAATTTTTTTACTGCCCCAATAGATAAGTATAGATTTTGATTTGTAGCTATAAGTTGATTAAAAAAATCATTAAACTTAGCATCGCGTGTATCTAAAACTGAATTATCAATAACTTCTATAGCAAATTTTTCTTGGTAATTAGTAAGCAATTGTTTTATTTGTAGTTTATTTATTATACTAACAAATAAAATTTCAGAGAAAGCATGCCAAACTAGATCGTATACTTGCGTTACTCCTAGATTGCGATTTTGATAAAAAATAATTCTATTTATTCTTGCTAATATATCTTGTAAATCTCTAGGGGTTAAATCATGTTTTATAATTTTAGTATATTCATCGTATAAATATACTAAACTACTGGTAATTTTAGCGGTTACATCTATAGGTAAATTTGGTGTTAATGCTGGTTTAATAATTAATTCAGCTAAATCATTTGCAGTCATAGATTTATAATGCAAAGTTAGCATTGATGAACTAATTTCACTATCCATATGTCTGCCATCGTAATTATTTGGATTCCCAGTGATAATTATACGATGCTTGCCTGATAGTTGATAAATATTACCAGCATAACTAAGCTGTGGCTGTTTGTTAGTCAACCCAGATAAAGGTGCCAATACTCCATCGGTAACTAAATTAGCTTCATCAAGAATTAATAATGGTGGATTGTCGTTCATTGCCCACTTTAATATAGGACCAGCAACAAATTGGGTGTAACCGTCATCTATTGTTTGTTTTAATTGTTGACTACCAAACAAATCGCTAGCTTTAGTTTCTGGACCTAAACTTAAAACTAAAGGCTCTGGCATATCTTTAAATTCGTTAGCTTTTCTTAAATTATGAACTACTGATTGTGCCATATAGGTTTTACCAGTACCAGAAATGCCTTGTAAAAATATAATTGGATACTGTATTATTCTTGCTACCAGTCGTTGT
Organism: Candidatus Gorgonimonas eunicellae; assembly: GCA_929200395.1. Taxonomy (GTDB): domain Bacteria; phylum Pseudomonadota; class Gammaproteobacteria; order Pseudomonadales; family Endozoicomonadaceae; genus CAKMZJ01. The sequence continues at coordinate 12,971 of CAKMZJ010000021.1, forward strand.
TTTTTTCTTGCTTGTTTTCTGTAACTATGTACTGATGATGAAATTAAATCAGTTGCCAAATCACTAAACTCAGTTTGTAATAATTCTTCAGAAAAAATATCCAATAATAATTTATAAACGCTTATTGTCGCTTGTTCTAATGAATTATTTTGTTTAATATGGTAAATTTTAATTGCTAAATTATGTGCAATTATACTAATAGGTAAAGTTGTTTTTAATTTATTTTTTGCAAATAGCATTACATCTATTATTGCAGAGCGCACTGAATCATTATAATAAAGTATTTGTTGGTTATTTTCATAGTTCTTTATAGCAAAGCGATCAATAAAAAATTGTTTTTGTTTATCTGGAATTACAGTTAAAATAATATTCGCTAATCTATCTAAAATATCCTTGTTTTGTATTTTTTTTTCGAAGTTAAAACTAGCTATATTTTCCTCTATAGAAGTGAAACATGATGGAGAACAATGTCTTGCTAAGATCCAAAAATTTTCTGCTAATGAATTTCTATTAACATTAGGATTATTTTTTACCCAATTAAGCAAAGCTTCAGCATCTGCTACTTTTTGATTATTATTATCAATATTTATTGTCGCTATTTGCGTTTTTAAATAACCATATAAACTAAGGTTATCTCGATGTTGCTTAGCAAAAATTGTATAGCCTGCCTTACGATAATGTATAGCTAATAATTGTTGTGATTGATCTTGCTGTTTTTCAATTGCTAATTGTTTAGCAAACATTGTATATATAGTTTTTCTATCTTGAATTAATTGTAAATTATTTTGTGCTAGCTTTTCTAAAATTTTTTCAATAAATGCTGTCTGATAATCTACCGCAACTATTGCAAGATCAGTAACCTGAGTGGTGGTAATATTTTGTAATAACTGTGGAAGCTTAGTTTTCTCAAAATTTGCGTCTAATAATAAACAAATATTGTTATTTTCTAGAATTATTTTATTGCCATTTAATAATAAATAACTAGATTTAATTAATAAGGTTTCAAAATTTTTTAAAACTTCTAGATTGGTTTCTAAACCGTAAAATGTTACTAACTTGCCTTGTTTTAATGCTGTTAATAGCTCTGTATTTTCTTGAGAAAAAATAAATTTTTCTTGGCTAGTTAAACTAATAGTTTTCCATATTTCTATCCAGTTAGTATCTTTAGTTATTTTATATACTAAACTATTATTTGGTACGGTAGCTAAAGCATCTTCTATATGATGATATGTTTGACATTTTAAATTATTATTTAAACAGTTATGCTTTAGTTGCTTAATAATTCCTGAACTATCACTAGCATCCATGATTTTTATATTTATGTCGTTTAATATAGATACTCTAGTTAATAATTTCAACCATTGTTCTTCAGTTAATTTATCAGTGACTAACAAATAATTACAATCAAAAGTTAAATCTGCTAGAGTATCTGTTGCAATAACAACAGTTTCATGTAATTTACTATCTTCAAAAACAGCTTCAAGGTTATGCGAGTTAATAATTACTAAATTCTGTATATTTATACTAGCGATGTTCTCTACCGCTACTACATATTTGCTAGTTAACTCTTTTAATTGTTGCGCACTAGTAAAACTTTTAGTTAATTGTAAATCTGCCGGCAAAGTAACCCAGTTACCATTAGCTCTAAAACCTCCTTGACGTAAAGCAGTTTCTAATGTATCGGTAAATTTGCTATCGTGCCAAGGGGCATTATGCAAAATAATCTTATTCTTTTTTATGTTTTGTAAATAACCATTTTTAAAATAAATTCTACCCTTATCATCTAAGGTTAACCCGCCAAATAATAATTCTTGTGGGCTATTACCAGCAGCAAAGTCAATTATTGCTTGATTATTTTCTTCTAAATTACTAACCTCTTTAATTTTTATTGCAAATAATTCTTGGGTCATTATTGAATTATTTGCTTGTTGTAACTCAGCTATACTACTAGAATACAAGTTAGATACAGAAGGCAAAAAATTAAATCTTGCTAAACGTCGCCATAAGTCAGCACTAGGTTTATTATTTCCAGAATCCAACATGCTATTATCAATAATAATAACTACTTTTACCTTATTACTTATGGTTTTACCATTACAACTTGCTGGAATACTTAACAAATCATTTAACCTAGCAATTTCTCCAGATGTCATATTAGTGAGGTCAATTATTAATAATAAAGGTTCGTTGTTAAATAATCTACCAGTTGTTACTGTTAAACATCCTGTAGTATCACAACTTATTACATTGAGTAAATCGTTATCTTGTAAATCGTTATGATCATCTAATTTAACTACCTGATTTCTAGGATATTCTTGATTATAAAAATCTATAATTTGTTGCTTTTCACAATGATTTTTAGTATGAATAACTATATTTTCTATAGTATTACAAAAACTATTAGTTTCATTAACAGCACTAGATATAATATAACGCTTACTTACATTGGTAATATTAGCATTTAAAGGTTTTTCTGTTACTTGAGTTATATTAGTTTTTTGCAAATTATTTATAGGATTCATTTCTTTATTCTTATTATTATCATTTGAAGTTAGTAAGTTTTTCTACTTTAAACAACCACACATTTTTATATCAAACTTAATTCTTTCTTTAAAGCTTTTGTATACTAGCTACTTACAGCGAAAATAATGCAATAGCACTTCTATTTTAGATCTTTTTTCATCTTCAGACAGTAATCGTATATCTATACATCGTTAAAACACTTAGAAATGCACTTGCATTTCTAGGTGTTTTGCCTTGAATTACACCATTTTACTTAGCCCTGAAACCTAGCATTTTCATCTGCCATGTGTATAGATATTAAAGAGTACTCAGATTATCGCTATAAAAAACAACTAGAACCGGTTGCTGTAATTCTAATTTTGCAGATAATCTTACATTTATAACTAGAAAAGGCTGATTATCATATTGAGTAATTTCTTCAACTTTTCCTACAGGATATCCAGCAGGGTAAACTCCATCTATTCCAGAACTTACAATTAAATCTCCAACTTTAAAATCTGCTGTTTTAGGAACTTGTAATATACTAATAAATGTATAATCACCAATACCCGAAGCTATAGCTCTAAACTTAGTTCTGTTATTTTCTATAGAAATTCTAGTAGATTTATCTGATATTAATATAACTCTACTATGATATTCATTAACTTCTACAATTTGTCCAAAAACTCCTGTAGAGTCTATAACAGCTTGACCTAAAACTATATTATCTTTTTTCCCTTGGTTTATAACAACTTTATGGCTAGTATGCTTGGGATCTAGCCCTATTATATGTGCTAGTAAAAAAGTTTCTCTAACCTTTGTTGATGAATTAAGTAACTCTTGTAACAAAATATTTTGAAAAGATATATATTCTTGTTTTTGTAGTTGCACTTTAAGATCTAATATATGCTTTTTTAATTCTTTATTTTCTTGTATAACCTTACTATTTAAAATTATTTTATTCTTTATTTTACCCCATGATTTCATTGGTAAATTAGCAGCCCAATGTATAGGGTATAATATATTAGAAACATAAAATCTTATATCTTGTAAGATGTTACTTTTGTAATCTACTATCAATAAAAATAGAGAAAATATAATACAACTGATAAATATTGTTGTAGACGAATGACTACGTTTAAATATTAATTTAATATTTTATCTCCTTTTAAAATATAAAAGATTTTTACATAATTTAAAAATAATAAATTAATTAATACTTATTAATATTTTAGTCGCTTGACAATAAATCCATACGATGCTTATCCATCAATTCCAATGCTCTACCACCGCCACGAGCAACACAAGTTAATGGGTCTTCTGCAATTACAACTGATAATCCTGTTTCTTCGCTTATTAAACGATCAAGACCTTTTACTAAAGCCCCCCCGCCTGTAAGCACTAAACCTCTTACTGCTATATCTGAAGCGAGCTCAGGTGGAGATTGCTCAAGAGCATTTTTTACTGCTTCAACTATAGTTGCTAATGAGTCTTGTAACGCATCTAAAATTTCATGGCTTTGTAATGTAAAGCCTCTAGGTATTCCCTCTGCAAGATTTCTACCTCTTATATCAATCTCTGCATTTTCATCCGATGGATAAGCTATTGCTATTTCTTTTTTTATTCTTTCAGCTGTTGCATCACCTATTAAACTACCATAATTACGCCGTACATAAGTTATTATCGCATCATCGAATCGATCACCACCAACCCTAACAGACTCGGAATACACAACCCCACTTAACGAAATTAGAGCAATTTCAGATGTTCCACCTCCGATATCTACAACCATAGAACCGCTTGCTTCTTCCACAGGTAGTCCTGCTCCTATTGCAGCAGCCATAGGTTCTTCAATTAAATATACTTCTCTAGCACCAGCTCCTAAAACTGATTCTCTAATAGCTCTTTTTTCTACCTTAGTTGATTTACAAGGAACACATACTAAAACTCTAGGACTAGGTTTTATAAAACTGTGCTTGTGTATTTGACTAATAAAATACTGTAGCATTTTTTCACATACATCAAAATCTGCTATGACACCATCTTTCATTGGCCTAATTGCCGTTATATTGCCTGGAGTTCTTCCTAGCATACGTTTTGCTTCAGTTCCTACAGCTACTACAGATTTATGTCCGCCGACATTACGTATTGCCACAACAGATGGTTCATTAAGTACTATCCCTTTACCACGAACGTATAATAAAGTATTTGCAGTACCTAAATCTATTGATAAATCATTAGAAAAAAAGCCTCTAAATTTTTTAAGCATACCAATATGATCTCTATAAGTTTATATAATCGTATATACATCTTTAAATAAATAAAAGATGTATATATATATTTTACTTAAAGATTAGCTATTAGCAAGATAAATACAATTGTTTAATTGTAGTGTATTATTTTAATGGTGACACAACAAAATAAAATTAAAAGTTATTTAATTAGCTATAAGATTAGATATTTGCTCTTTAATATGGGCTGCACTAGGTCTATATTCTATATTTCTTGCATGACAGAAATCTATAATATTAAGTAATTTCTGCATAATATCAGTAGGATATTCACATCTATCGAATAGATATTTTAATATTGGACTGTTAACTGTGCTTATTAGTGTGGTATCTATAGTGTTAAATGTAAATATTTTTTTTATATTAAAAAATGAATGATTATATGAAAGAATTTCAGGAAGTTGAAATTTATTCAATTTCTGTTGTTGAGCAAACTTTAAAAATTTATCCGGTGATACCGACAGATCTGCTATCATGTTTCTTAAAGATAAATTTAAATCATCTGAGCAAAGAAAATGCAACATTACTGAAAATACTATTCCTAAAGAAAAAACATCTCCATAAGATGTCGCACTTGTAGTAAATTTATTATTTGCAGGCTTTCTAATTTCTGGGGCATGACAAAAATCATTACTAAAATCAAACTCTTTTAGTTTAATATTGGGTGAATTTGATATATTAAAACGTTCAAATCCAGATAAAACTACATTGTTATCTTTAATAAATAAATTGTTAAGTGTTATATCCCCGTGAGCTATATCTTTTGAATGCAAATATTCAACAGCGCTAGCTATTGAATACATGACTTTTAATATTTCGTTAATATTATGTTTATCTATACTGTTAAAAATATAATTTAATAGGGTGTCATCTGGTTTATTAATAAAGACATTATTTTGTACTGTAAAAGTACCTAATATATTATCATGCTCAAGAGAAGACTGTAATTCTAATTGCCTAGATACAACATTACCCATTGTAAATATTTGCTTAAACTCTGCTAAATTATTTATATTTAGAAAAGGTAGTAAGCCTTCTGTATCTATAGATGTAATATTGTTTCGTATATCTACTAGATAATAATTAGTATAAAAACTGCTATATACAATTGGCTCTCTAATACTAATTCTTATATCTTCTCTATTAATATATTTTTGTTTAAAAATACGTAATAAGTATGATTCTGTATTATTTATACCGTTAGCATCAGTATTTTCACTAACTTGACGACTTACCAAATATAATGCCTCCATTGTGTTACTAGATAGCAGTTCTAGATTTATAGATGACCGTTCTTCTATTGGTGTAAGACTAAAATTAGTTTTTAGCTCACTTTCAAAACTACCATCGGTATCTAACACATTAATACAGCCATCATAATTTGCATAAACAGAAAAATTAAAAACCCATAGGCTAATAGCTATACATAAAGAGAAAATTTTTTTTAACATTTTTATTATCCTGTAACTTTAGTTATTAAAATTAGGCTATTAATTTTATTATTAATAAACTTGTTACATTATGACAAAAATTTTTTAATATTCAATAATAGCTAGTTAGCCAGTCTTGCTAATTGCCTTATTTTGTCTATAAATAATTACAACAATCTTAAAATGAATGATCTGGAATATAAATATAGTTATTCTCTAAAATTTTTTATAGTAACAAGCAGGGGAATAATATAGCTAGCATATAATATGTAAACTAAATTTCCAGATGAATCAGCCGGATCAGTAATTTTACTTAGCTTAAAACAATTGGTTTTACTTGGGTATGAAATACCACAATCAGTTATAGTTTTATTGTACTCGCTAGAATGCCTGAGTATAGGGGTAATTTGGTATTGATTGTCGCAATTCAAAGTAGCATTTTCACAACAATCATATGCAGCATTACAATTAGAGAATTGATCGCAAATAACTTTAGATGTATTACAATCTTTTTTGGAAATAGGCCCATAATTAATATCTACTATCTTTAATCTTCTATCGTTGACAATAGAAACTCCACATGAGTTGTTTTTAGTATCTTTAATGTATATTGGAGTTCTAGATGCGGTACTGATTAAAAATTCATTGATTGACTTAATATTATTACTATTGATAATACTATAAAATGTATCTTTACTTTCGTAGCAGTTTGGCATATTATACGATTCATTCTGTTTATCTGCCGAATTATAAAGTTGATTAATTAATGGAACGGATAAAGATTCTGATACTAAAATAAAACAAATTAATGCTGTTAACTTCATATATATTATCTCTTTAATTTTATTATAAATAATAATTATTAACTTAACATTACCGTATAAAATACAGCAACATTTTTAATATACACTTCATATTTAAAGATGTATAGTTTTCGACTTAAAACATATAACTAACAACCACATTAAAGACGTATTGGAGGTATTAAATTTTTAATGGTGGATAGATATTTGTGTCGTACAAAAAAATAGCATATAAAATAACTACTTAAATATTTTTTGTTTCTTAGAAGGGAAATGTCTTTTATACTAGATTTATAAAAGACATAAATTTTATGGTAGCTTAATTATTATTAGTATCGCTTTGTTGCCCTGTATCTTTTTTGGTAAACATTTTTACTGCTTTTACACGATTATTCTTTACTTGAATAATTTCAAAATAATAATCTCCTATTTTCCAACAAACCTTAGAACAAGGAATAGACTCCATAGTCTCTGTTATTAAGCCGTTGATTGTTCGTGCTTCGTGTATTGGTAAATGCCAATTGAGCTGTTTATTTACTGAGCGTATAGAAGCCGAGCCATCTATAATATAACTACCATCATCGTTATTAATGATATTATCTTCTTCATGTGCTGGGGGGTTAGTAAACTCACCGACTATTTCTTCTAAGATATCTTCTAGGGTTATCACACCTAAAATTTCGCCATATTCATCAACTACAAATGCCGACCTTTCTTTATTTTTTTGAAAGTTTATTAATTGCGAATATAAATTAGTAGATACTGGAACATAGTGTGGGTCTGATACTACATTCATAAATGCTGTTTTATTTAATTCCGGTACTGCAAGGAGTTGTGCTATTCCTCTAGAATGTAAAATTCCAAGCATGTTATCCATATTTTCTTGATACACAGGTATGGTATGGTACTCGTGGTGTTGTAATTTATTTATGATAGTGCTGATATCGTTATTAATATCAATACCCACCATATTGTTTCTTGGTATCATTACGTCATCTACACGAATATTCTCAAGGTCGAGAATACCTAGCAACATAAATTTATTTTTTTTAGGTACGGCAACATATGCGTCATCTACTAAAGATCTTAATTCATCACTATTTAGGCTATCTAGTTTTTGCTCTTTAAAAAACACACCAAAAGGCTTAACAATAAGAGAGCAAATCCAATTAACTAAAATAACTATAGGATTAAGAATTTTGTATAGCGGTAATAAAAACAATGTAAAGCTAAAAGCTATTTTTTCTGAATGTAATGAAGCTATTGTTTTCGGGGTTATTTCGCCAAATATCAAAATAACAAAGGTTAGAACTAAAGATGACACCGGAATAGCTGCATCGCTCCATATCTGTATTACTACTATAGTTACTAACGACGAAGCAAGAATATTAACAAAATTATTCCCAATTAAAATAGTGCTGATTAGTCTATCTGGACGCTTAAGCATATCATGTATACGCTTCGCTTTTTTATCACCCTTTCTTACTAAGTGCCGTAACCTATATTTATTTAGAGACATCAAGGCTGTTTCTGCACTAGAAAAAAAAGCAGACAATAATATTAAAACAACTAAGACTCCTAAAATAATGTGGAGTCCAACGGGATGGGGAAGTTCAGTGGTTATACTATTCAAAAGATCACCTGTTATATACACTGCTAATTGAAGCTGTATATGTAAATCAAGTTAATACGGGTTTTTATATCCTAGCTTAGATAAAATATCAATTTCAATAGCTTCCATTTCTAGAGCATCTTGTTCTAATATATGGTCATACCCTAGCAAATGCAAGCCTCCATGTATTATCATGTGCGCCCAATGAGCTTCTAAATCTTTACTTTGATTTTTAGCTTCTAGTTCAATAATTGGAGCACAAGCGATTAAATCACCAATAATAGGAGAGTTGACCTCTGTGGGTATTTCTGCTGGAAATGATAAAATATTAGTAGGCTTGTCTTTATTGCGCCAATGATGATTAAAATACTTGCCTTCATCTTCATCAACAACTAACAAAGACGCTTCAGCTATTTTTTTTCGACCCTGAAGAACTGCTTTAAACCATTTTTGGAATAATTCTGATCTGGGAATCAATTGGCTACTACTATTTATAATAATATCTAAATGAATATCATACTGCATAAATTACATTCCTAAGCTAAAGACTTTTTTGATTGGTTTCATAAGCCTCGACAATTTGTTTAACTACAGGATGCCTAACAACATCTTCTGCATCAAACCAACAGAATGCTATTTCATTGATATCTTGCAATATTTCAATTACTTGTAATAAACCAGACTGATTCTTTTGTGGTAAATCTATTTGGGTGTTATCACCACAAATAACTGCTGTTGTTCCAAAGCCAATACGAGTTAAAAACATTTTCATTTGTTCTTTAGTAGTATTTTGAGCTTCATCAAGAATAATAAAAGCGTTATCTAGAGTTCTGCCACGCATATAAGCTAAAGGAGCAACCTCTATTACATTTTTTTCTATTAGGCTATCTACTCGCTCAGATCCTAGCATTTCATATAAGGCGTCGTATAATGGCCTTAAATATGGGTCAACCTTTTGAGTGAGATCTCCAGGTAGAAAGCCTAGTTTCTCCCCTGCTTCTACTGCTGGTCTGACCAATAAAATTTTACTAGCTTCATATTCTTGTAATGCTTGAGCCGCAGCAGCTACAGCTAAATAAGTTTTACCTGTTCCTGCTGGGCCAATACCAAAAATAATATCATTCTCTTTAATTGCTTTAATATATTTTTGCTGACTAAGCTTTCTTGGAGTTATAATTTTATTAGTAGTTTTTATTTTAATTGTAGCATTATATTTTTTATCCTTACTAATACCACTACTACCACATATTTCTGTAACTGCTAAATGCACATTTTTTTCTGTTATATCATGTTCTTGAGAATCTTTGAATAATTTGGTAATTACATTTTTTGCATATTTTATATCATCTTGATTACCAAAAATTGAAAACTCATTACCACAAGAATGAATCTTTACATCTAATAATTTTTCAAGCTGAGTAATGTTTGCGTTAAATCTACCACACATTCTACTTAAATGATTTGCATCACTAGATTCCAGTTCTAATTTTAAAACTTGTTTTTTAAATTTAGGGTCATTAGTGTCCAAGATTAGCCTTTCCTTTATTTGTAAAAGGTGTATATTGTTTATGAAATAACTCGAATTGCATTATACTATAATTTTTTTTTTACAACTAGTATTGATGCATTGCTTTCAACATTTAATTGTACGGTTTTAATAATTCCTAGTATTTCAAAAGTATTAGTATCGACTAAACCAATAAATCAAATAAAAAATCAGCTTTTATATTTCTATACAGCTCGTATATTAAATAGGTATAAATATGACAAACAACAAAAAAGTAGTGCTTATAGGTTGGAATCCTGAAGTTCTTGACCTTAACAATAGGCCAGATAACGCACCAAAAGATATTATGGGAGCATTAAAAGCAGAACAAGAAAAATTACATCATCTTGGTTATCAAGCTAGCTTATTATTTATTAATAGTGCAGATACTGCATATACACGTGGCAGTTAGAAATGCGAGGTTTCAGGGCTAAAGAAAAAGATCTAATTCGAGGCAAAATGCTGCAGGAATGCAAGTGCATTTCAAAGCGTTTTAACGATGAAGTAGATTTTTTTAATAGCCCCCAGAGGGCAAGGCTTCTAAGCTTTTATCCTACGTTAGTATTTCTTGATTTAGTCGACACTAAACCTGCGAAACACTGCCTTGGCTAAAAACTTATAATCACTTGCTGAAAACTAGCATTTCCAATTGCCACGTGTATATAACACTGTAAAAAATTCTTTAACAGCAACAAACTATGATTGTATCCTTATAGGTGCAGGTGTTCGAACTATTCCGAGTAGTTTTTTAGTCTTCGAAACCCTAGTAAACGCAGTACATGAATTTGCTCCAAAAGCAAAAATTTGTTTTAATACCAGCCCTCAGGATACAACTACTGCTATCCAAAGATGGATTTAACTAGACTAGCTATATACAGGTGGCAGATGAAAATGCTAGGTTTCAGGGCTAAGTAAAATGGTTTAATTCAAGGCAAAATACTGCAGGAATGCAAGTGCATTTCTAAATAAACAGCCTTAACCACAGACTGTCTATTGAGTTAAAGTTTACTCAACTGATTCATTATTACGAGTTGTACTTTTTTCTACAAGATAAAAAGCCGCTGGAATAATTATAAGACCAAATAAAGTTGCAAAAAACATGCCACTACAAACAGTAACGCCTATAATTCTTCTACTATTAGCTCCAGCTCCAAAAGATAAAATCAAAGGAAATAAACCAGCTATTAGTGCTAATGATGTCATCATAACTGCTCTAAAACGCATTTTAGCGGCATTTATAGCTGCATCAAAAATATCAACGCCTAATTTTCTTTGCTGGATTGCAAAGTCAATTATTAATATTGCCATTTTAGCTGATAGCCCTATTAATAGTAGCATTCCAATTTGAGCATAAATATCGTTTGCTAAACTAGGTATTATAAATTTTATGCAATAAATACCTACCATCGTACCAAAAAAAGCAAAAGGGATTACTAATAGCACCGCAAGAGGTAGCGACCAACTTTCATATTGGGCAACCAAAAATAAATAAGCAAAAATTAACGACAGAAGAAAAATAATGGTACTAAGATTCTTAGTTAGTATCTCTTCTAGCGATTGCCCTGACCATTCATGATTAAAGCCTTCACCCAAATTTTTTGCCAACCTTTCCATTGCAACTATTACATCTCCTGAGCTATAACCGAAGGCTGCTGCTCCTGTAATACTAACAGATCTATCAAGATTATAATGCTCAATAACTTGAGTTCCTATATCTTCAGAAAAAGTGATAATTTCAGATACAGGAACCATTTTGCCTAAATAGTTACGAACATAAAAATTATTTAGGGAGTCTACATCACCACGAAACTTAGAGTCTGCTTGAATAATTACCTTATAGGTTTTACCAAATTTACTAAAATCATCTACATATAAAGAGGCAAACTGCGACCTTAAAGTAGCATTTATTTCCTCTAGAGGAACACCAAGAGTTTTTGCTTTTTCATAATTTATTTTGATTTGATACTGAGGCTCATTAGCAGACCAAGCACTAAAAGCATAGCCAATTTCTGGTTGCTGATTAGCTAAACCAATAAAGTTTCTTGCAGTTGCACTTAACGCTTGTATAGGCTGCAACTCAGAGTCTTTTAGCATAAAACTGAAACCATCAGCATTGCCTAAGCCAGGAATCGTAGGAAAGCCAAAAACCACTCCAAGCATTCCAGGTATCTCATTTAGCTTCTGCCTCGCTATATTCATTAGCACATCTTGAGAAAACTCTGCTTCTTTACGTTGGTCCCAGTGTTTTAATACTGTTATTATCGAACCTTTATTATGACCTTTACCGCTTATAAACCCAAATCCAGATAAGGTTATAACCGAATCTACTTTTGGAATCTGCTTGAATTTCTCATAAATTTGCTCTAAATATTGTTCAGTTTTTATATTAGATGATGCATTTGGTAGCTGAATTTCTGTTATAAAAAATCCCATATCTTCACTAGGCATAAAACCCTTAGGATTTTTAGTATAAATAAATCCAGATAAAACTACTATCACTAACAACAACATAATTAATCTGGAATATTTATGCAGAGCTTTGCGTAATAAATCTATATATTTATTAGATGTAGCCTCTAACAGAGTATCAAATTTTACTAGCCAAGAAATATGCTTTATGCCTGTTTTAGGCAATAGTATTGCACAAAGTACTGGACTCATAGTTAAAGCGTTAATCATGGATATCAATAATGCAGCTGAAATAGTAACAGCAAACTCTCGATAAATTCCACCTACCATTCCTGGCATTAAGCTTACAGGAACAAAAACTGCAAGTAACACTAAAGTAGTCGCAATTACTGGGGAAGTTATTTGATCCATAGATTTTTTAGCTGCTTCTAATGGCGATAACTTCTCTTTAGTAATTAGCCTGTCTACATTTTCAATAACAATAATAGCATCATCAACTACTAATCCTACCGCCAACACTAAGCCAAACAAACTAATAGTATTTATTGAGAACCCCATATAATGCAAAATACCAAAAGTACCTATTAATGAAATAGGAATTGCTATTATGGGCACTAATGTTGCTCTCCAACTTTGTAAAAATAAAAAAACAACAGCTATTACTAATATAGTTGCCTCTATTATTGTCTTAATTAATTCGTATAAAGAGACCTTAATAAAAGTAGTTGTATCAAACTTTATGTCATATTCCATACCATCAGGAAATCTTTTAGATAAAGTTTCCATTTCTGCTTTTACTAGCTTTGCGGCATCTAGTGCATTGGCATCTGGATTACTATAAATCATCATAAAGCTAGTAGCCTTGCCATCAATTTTACTTACGGATGAATAGCTTTCAGATCCGAGATTCACCTCTGCGATATCTTTCAAGTAAATCAATGACATATCTGGATTTCTTCTAATTATAATAGATTCAAAATCAGACACATTAGATAATAATTCGCTAGACTTTACTGTATAAATAAGTGGTTTATCAGAGTTTGGTCCGCTTCCGACATCTCCAGCTGCAACACTAACATTTTGCTGTTTCAATGATGAAATAACATCAGAAACAGTTACTCCTAAAGCAAACATTTTGTCTGGATTCATCCAAATACGCATACTGTAGTTTTTACTACCAAAAACTTCTGCTTCTCCTACTCCCTTAACTCTATTCAAAGCAGATTTTAATTTTAAATCAGCATAATTAGTTAAATAGATATCATCGTGTTGTGCATTAGTTGACGCTAGGTTTATTCCTAAAAGTATATTAGTAGATCGTTTTCGAACTGATACTCCTATATTTCTCACTTCATTAGGTAGAAAAGGTTGTGCTTCTGCAACTCTATTTTGTACTTCAACTAAAGCTAAATCAGAATTTGCTTCTTGACCAAAAGTAATTGTAACACGGCAACCGCCTCCGTTGAGACTTGATGACTGAATAAACAATATATTTTCTATACCATTTACTTTTTCTTCTATTATATTAGTTACCATTTTTTCAACTACTTCGGAACTAGCTCCTGGGTACATGGTATCTATTACAATTTGTGTTGGGGTTATATCTGGCAGCCGATTTACAGGCATCAACAACAAGGATAAAAAACCTATTAAAGTTATTATAATAGAAATAACAAAGGAAAATTTCATCCTTCTAATAAAAAAATAATCTTTCATCATCTTGTTACTACTTCCTTGTTGGTGAAGAAATGATTGTTGCAGTATTTTGATCTATCTCTACTTCAACTGGAGAGACTAAAGCATCTTGGTAAACTTTTTGTATTCCTTCTATAATAACTTTATCTCCCTGAACTAAGCCTTCTTCCACAATAGAAAAATTATTTTTGTTACTTGCTATTTTTATATAACGCTTTTGGGCTTGATTATTAGAATTTACCACCCATACAAACTTCCCTAATTGGCTATCTAATACACAGTGCTTAGGTACAACAATTTTAGATATTTCCTCTTTCTTAGATATCAATAATTTTGCATATAAACCTGGCACTATAGCATTACTGTTTATAAACTCTGCTTTAGCAGTTAACATTGCCGACATTTTATCTACAATAGGAGATAAATAAACTAAACTACCTTGTTTTAATATTATTTTATTAGTATTGGGATCTAATAAATCTATGGTTATACCATTTGTTAGCTCTGTAACACTATTTTTTGCTGCTACAAACTTTAATACCTGCTTTTCTTTAATATAAAATCTTACCTGAATAGTATCAGTATCTACTAAGATTGCTAAAGAGCCAGACTCTGGACTCAACAAGTTACCAACACTATATTTTGATTCACCTATAACGCCATCAAAAGGTGCTGTTATTTTTGCATAACTTAAATTAACTTCTGCTTTTTTTACTTCTTCTCTAGCTGCATCTACAATAGCAGTAGTATAATTTTTCTGCTTAGCGGCAAGATCTAATTTAGACTGGCTTAAATTACCGCCTTTGTACAACTCTAAAGTCCTTTCATATTCTTTTATTGATAATACCATATTCGCTACTTTACCAGCTAGACCTGCTTTGGCTTGAGCTACAGCTATTTGGTATGATATAGGGTCTATTTCAAACAAGAGATCTCCCTGTTGAACTTTGTTTCCCTCTTTAAAATTTATTTTAGTTAAAGTTCCGGTTATTCTAGAAACTATATTGACAGTTTTACTAGGTTCGGTATGTCCCATAAAATCAAAATCTGTAACTACCTTTTTTGCAAATGCTGAAAAAACTATCACTTCAGTAGCTACAGCTTCTCTACTAGTTGGCTTTTGCTCGCAACCACAAAGAAGTAAAATATTATTAACAATAAATAAAACTGATATTAATTTAAAAAAACTTACTAGTTTTTGCTTATATATTTGCATAACCGAATTGTCCGTAATAATAGATTATTTATACAGCTTCAATTTGAAAATATGTTTTTTGGGCAAGCAATTTTTAGCTTATTAAACAAGGCACCTATTTTAGCTATTATATTCATGCTAAATTAAAAAGTAATAAAACTGTTTAAAAACCAAAAAAGCGTAACAGTGTGGAGTCATTAAAAAATTTCACTTTATCGTTAAAACACCCTAAAAAGCAACCTGCATTCCGAGAGTGTTTTACCTTAAATTAAATCTTTTTACTAAACTCTAAAAACATGTATCTTATATTACACAAAACCCATGTTTATCAAAAGCAATAATATAATAACAACCTACCACCTAAAGAGCTAGCATACTTCTCTTTTATCCAAGTCAGATTTAAACCTATATTAAAGTTTCCATTAGTTTTAACAATAATATCTAAATTAGTATTAAAGCTACGTTTTTCTAAAAGGTAATTTTTAATATAAAAATCTTTTCCTAAATACATAATATCTATTTTAGAGCTACCTTCTAAATAAAAACTATAATTATAAATAAACATAATAGAAGAATAAATATTAAATTTAGTTGTTGCTTGGAAATTATAAGATGCTCTAATTCCTGTACCTGTTTTAAGCAGCTTAATTTCTGAATGTTTAATAGCGCTAATATCTTTAATAGATACATCTGGATTTTTAAAGATGTTAATATTATTTCTTAATATAATATCTAAATAAATATTGTTGATAAAACACGGATAATTCAAGCCTACATTAGCACTATACAATTTAGATTTATAATATGATTTATAATCAGCTTGTAACCAATCTATTTTTTTATTACTTTTTTGCTGTCTCTCTCCTACTAAAAAACTACAGTCTACAGAAATTTTTGTATTCTGGTATTGATAATATAAAGCTAATATTAATCCATGGTTTTGTATTTGTTTAATTAATTTTGCATCTTTTAAAGTAGTAACTAGGTGCGGATCATATATAGTATTTGATATTTTAGTAGTAGATACAACATAATTCATCATCAATCCGATTCGATGGTATAATAATAATCTATGCTCTAAACCAATAGAAGCAATAGTACTCCGCGAAGATGCTGGTGGATAATACTTATAAGGGATACTGCTACTTTTATGAATAGAAATATTACCCCATACAGGTACGGTAGTAGATTGCCTATTATTCCACCTACTTCTATAATGAGAGTTCTCAGTATTTTTATCACTTGCTAATTTGGTTTCTAGGGCGTCTAATGAATAAGTAATTACCTCTTTCATTAAACTGTAATTAAAAATATAACTCTCTGGAAAAATATCTGTTAATATCTTACGTAATTCGTATCTTGTTTTGGGTGTCTTAGACTCTATAACTTTTTCAACGCTGCTATCATAGGTTGCCATACTAATATCAGACAAAACGCACAAAATACAAATAATAAATAATAACTGTGCTACACCTAGTATCTTACTAATTTTTATACTAATACTTAAATTTTTTGATAACATAGCGCAACACTTAAATAACTTAAAAACATACCTTATAACAATTATAGTTGTTTATGTTTTAATTTGTTGCATTTTATACGCGCTCTACTAAAAAATATGTCTTCAAATAAAAGGTTTATGTCACTATAGCCACAAAAAAACAGAAGATAAACATTTTTGTGGTGGGATTATAATATAAGCTTTCAAGCGTTAAAAAATTCTTTACTAAAAGTATCTGATATAAAACACACTGTATATTACTGCTTGCCGTAGCCAAATTTTAATAATTACGTCG
>CAKMZJ010000022.1 GCA_929200395.1 Candidatus Gorgonimonas eunicellae
AATGTTAGGGTTATCAAATATTTTACTATATATTCCTTATGCCTAAATAAGAGGTATATACACGTGGCAGTTGGAAATGCGGGTTTTCAGCAAGTGATTATAAGTTTTTAGCCAAGGCAGTGTTAGTGTCGACTAAATCAAGAAATACTAACGCAGGATAAAAGCTTAGAAGCCTTGCCCTATGGGGGCTATTAAAAAGATTTACTTCATCGTTAAAACACTTTGAAATGCACTTGCATTCCTGCAGTATTTTGCCTCGAATTAAACCATTTTACTTAGCCCAGAAACCTAGCATTTTCATCTGCCACGCGCATATTTATTCATACACAATTATATCTTTATTTCTCTTTATAGTCCATTCGCCAATATTTTTTACTTCAATTAAATCATCTGCATTTTTAAACTTACCTTTGCTCTTTCGATATGCAACAATCTCTTGAGCTGTAATTTCCCCTACGCCGTTCAAGTTAGTACTTAGCTCTTCTGCAGAAGCCGTATTGACATTAACTTTCGACATGGGTTCTTGCATGTTTTTTCCCATGGTATCCATCATTTTTTCTTCGGCAATAACATTAATATGATAGATTCCAGAAATTAGAATTAAAACAGTTAATAATCTTTTTATCATTATTTTAACCTCAAACTCAAATTAGTTTATTATTATTTTATTTAATCTAACAATATGCGTGATGCGTGTTTTGGTGTATCTCACCTCCTATTTGATAACTACATTACTTGTTTATTAAAAAAATAGTTGTAATAATAAAAATAAAAGTGTAGCATCTTCGATTGGTTGATAGGCTTCATTAAAAATCGACAAAAAAATTATGTTTTTTAGCAAAAACATTTGTTTTTTATTGAAAACTTGATAGAATATCGGGCTAATGCTTGTGCAACCTGTTTAAAAGCTAATAAAAATAGCATTTAAAGTATTTTAATTGTAAACCTAAAATTGTAAATTAACATTGAAATGTAGATAAACTAAAGCTAATTTATGGAACAGCTAATAGAATTCAGCCTCAATCACCCATTTTTAATTGGTACTTTAGTATCACTCGTTTTGCTTTTGTTATTTGTAGAAAGCAAACAGTCGGCTGTGGGAGTTTCTCCCTTAAAGCTAGTGAATATGGTTAATAATGAGTCAGCTATTGTAATAGATATAAGAGAAAAAAAAGAATATCAGAAAGGAAGTATACTAAATTCGGTACACATACCCTTTACTAATTTTCAACAGTCAATATCTAAAATATCTCACTATAAAGATACCGCTTTGGTAATAGTAGATTCAGTAGGACATAACTCTACTAGTATTTCACAAATATTAAAGAAGAATGGCTTTAAAGATATTTCTCGACTAAAAGGTGGGATCGCTAGCTGGACAGCTGAAAATCTTCCTTTGGTGAAATCTTAACTTTATTTAAACATAACTATTTGATAAGTATAATATTTAAAATATTTTGACTTTATCAATATCTGTTTATGGTAAATTATTACAAAATTGGAACCCTTGATGACTACCGAAAGCAAAAAACAAAATAGTTATTTTGCACTTGAGCGCATATATATAAAAGATGCTTCTTTTGAATCTCCAAAATCACCAGAAGTATTTAAAAAACAGTGGAATCCTGAAGTCAAAGTAGATCTCAGTAACACTAGCAGAAAGCTAGGAGACAACTTATATGAAGCAGTATTATCAATTACTGTAACAGTTGTTGAATCTAAAAAAGAAGAACAGCAAGAAGAAGATAAAAGTTCTACTATTTTTGTAACTGAAATTCAACAAGCAGGTATATTTA
Organism: Candidatus Gorgonimonas eunicellae; assembly: GCA_929200395.1. Lineage (GTDB taxonomy): Bacteria > Pseudomonadota > Gammaproteobacteria > Pseudomonadales > Endozoicomonadaceae > CAKMZJ01. Next base: position 1,797 of record CAKMZJ010000022.1, read on the forward strand.
AAATTGAAGGCGTAAATGACGCTAAAATATTAGATCATACTTTATCGGTATTTTGTCTTAATATCTTGTTTCCATATGCTCGTGAAGCTATAGATAACATGGTTACTCGTGGTAACTTCCCTCCTCTTATGATAGCACCTATTAATTTTGATTCGCTATATCAAAGTAAAAAGCAAGCAGCTGATAAAGAATCTTAATATTAGTTTTTAAAAAACATGTATAGGGTAATGCAGATTACTTTACACTACAGTTGATACTTGGTATACAGTAGCTATATGCCTTATACTTAAGGTGTGTATATACACAAGTATCTATTCTGTGTTTTAATCTTAGCGAGAAACTAAATTATGGCGCTTATTTCAGTTAACGATAAACCTGTTGATGTAGATCATTACACTAATATAAAATCATTGTTAAAGAAGCTTAATACTACCATATCTGGAATTGCTATAGCAGTAAATTCAAAATTAATATCGCCTACACAATGGCAAGATACTATTTTACAAGATGGCGATAAAGTATTAATCATAACTGCAACCGCAGGTGGGTAATTTGTTAGCTGCAACAATATAGATCTTGATTTAATCCGGCTATAATGGTAGTTTTCTTATTGAAAAAACTAAAACTTCTTGCTAAAAAATGTATTTTCAAATTTAAGGTATGCCCTTCTCTAGAGAGTTATCATGTTAAATATAGCAAACATAGAGTTTTCCTCAAGACTATTTCTTGGTACTGGAAAATTTGCTTCTCATACAACAATGTCTAAAGCAATTAAAGCATCGGCTAGCCAATTAGTCACGGTAGCATTAAAGCGTTTAGATTTTAATGAAATCAATGAAAATATTCTAGATTATTTACCAATGCACCAAATTAGGTTATTACCTAATACTTCTGGAGCCAAAACAGCAGATGAAGCTATATTTGCCGCTCAATTAGCAAGAGAAGCACTAAAAACTAACTTATTAAAATTAGAAATACATCCAGATAACAAATATTTATTACCTGATCCAATAGAAACCCTTAAAGCCTGTGAAAAATTAGTAAAATTAGGTTTTACTGTACTACCTTATATTCATGCTGACCCTGTTTTATGTAAAAGATTAGAAGATGTTGGTGCTGCTGCGGTAATGCCTTTAGGATCACCTATTGGTAGTAATTTAGGGTTGCTAACTGAAGATTTTTTAAAGATTATAATTGATCAATCTAATGTACCTGTTATTGTTGATGCTGGTATCGGAAAACCTTCAGATGCAGCAAAAGCAATGGAATTAGGCGCTGATGCAGTTTTAGTAAATACTGCCATCGCCATAGCAAAAGATCCAATTGCAATGGCAACAGCTTTTAGAGATGCTGTTATTGCAGGAAGAATAGCATACTTTAATAGTTCAAATATAAACAATGCAGAATTAACTGCTCAAGCATCTAGCCCAATTACTAGTTTTTTGGATATTCTCGATGACATACCTCAATGAGTTTAATAAAATATCTTGGGATGATATAAAGCTAGACATAAATGCTACTACTAGGCAACAAGTACTAATTGCTTTAAATAAAAAAAAGCCAGATTTTAACGATTTTTTAGCTTTGCTATCACCTGTAGCAAGCGATTTTTTAGCTATCATGGTTAATAAAAGCCTAGAAATAACTAGAAAACGCTTTGGTAGCGTAATGCAAATGTTTATTCCTTTATATTTATCGAACAAATGCTCTAATATATGTACGTATTGCGGTTATAGTCTTAACAATAAAGTACCAAGAAAGTCGTTGAATATAGAAGAAATAAAACAAGAGGTTGATGCTATAAAAAAAATGGGATTTGATCATATACTATTAGTAACAGGTGAAGCTGGTAATATAGGGACAGATTACTTTGCTAAAGCATTAGAAGTTATCAAGCCTCATTTTTCACATATAAGTTTAGAATCACAACCTTTAGCAGAAGCAGAATACGCAAGACTAAAACAATTAGGATTAGACGCAGTTTTTGTTTATCAAGAAAGCTACAACCAACATTGTTATAAGTCGTATCACTTATATGGTAAAAAAACTAATTTTAATTACCGCTTAGAAACTCCAGATCGTATAGGCAAATCAGGCGTAGATAAAATAGGACTCGGATTTTTAATAGGTTTATCTGATCAGTGGCGTACTGAAGCTGCTATTATGGCTAATCATTTAGATTACCTAGAAAAAAGCTATTGGAAGTGTCGTTACTCAATATCTTTACCTAGACTAAGACCAACTAAAGCTAATCAAACAAGTAATTCCTATATAACAAATAAACAATTGTTACAATTAATTTGTGCATATAGAATTTATAATAACACTGTTGAAATTTCTCTCTCTACTAGAGAGTCTCCTGAATTACGCGATTTTTTATTGCCTTTAGGGGTAACTTCAATAAGTGCATGTTCTAAAACCTCACCAGGAGGTTATGCCCAAAATAAAAATGATAAAGCAAATTTAGAGCAGTTTACGATTTCTGATGATCGCTCAATTAACGATATTATGCAGTCTATTAAAAAAGCAGGGTTGGATCCAGTAAAAAAAGACTGGGATTATTTTTACACAGCTTCAAATTAAATTATATCTTGTGAATATGATTTTAAAGCATTAGTTTTACACTGTCGGACTAAGTTTAAGTTGCCCCTTTATTATACGGTTATTATCTGGGTTTTCAAAATCGTATTCAATTTCAGTGGTAACTTCATATGGGCATACATGCCTGAATGCTATGTCATCAGTAATAAAAGTAATTTTTCCAGATAAGCTGGTTTTAATTATTATTTTATCATCGCTTGTTTTATAAAATGTTATATTAAATTTTCTATCTTCATTTGGTAGTGCAATAGCAGGAGCTTTATGATTGAAGGCATCATTCAATTTTTCCATAACATATGACATAGCTAATATTGCGGGAGCTGCGGCGGCAGCTTGGGATTGCTCTTTTAATAGAAAGTTAGTAATTTCTGAATTATCTTTAGCTAGAAACTTTTTAATTTGAGCGCGTCGGTACTGTACAAGTTCAGTTTTTATTTCTTCTAATTCATGTGATTTATCAGCATATTCTTTAGTACTTTGGTCAAGACTTGTTAGTTCAGCGTTGCATGTTTTTAGCTTTTTAGTCATTTCTACTGCTTCTAGATCTGAGCTATTCCAAACTGGCTTATTATTTTCAAAGAATTCTATATGTGGATCATATCTAACTATGTCTACTAGAAAGTCAGAATCTGCTGTTTTTTTGGAACATGTAATTTTATGCAAATGCTCATCAATGAAATTCTTCATATAAAATAAAGAATCATTAGCTGTAAAACTTCGTATATCATTACCACCAGCGTTTACTTGAAATTCTATATGATTTTCTAATGCTTTTTCCATCATATTTTTACATTTTTTAGCCTGTATTTTATCAGCCTCAATAGCACTATTTATTACCATATTAACAAAACTAATTGTATTATTTATAAAAGTTAGCAGATCAGATGGAGTTGGTTCTTTCCTGCTATTCTTCTTAAAATAATAAATAGATTTATCTATAAACATTTTATTAAAATCTTCTTGAGAGCAAGATGACATTTTTGTTAAAGTGTCAATATCACAAGCAGATTTAGAATATTTTTTAAAAAAATCATGAAAAGAGTTATCTAGTCGTTTTTGTTCTTTATTGAGTGTGCGGCGCAGATGAGATTTTAAACTACCAAACAATCCTTTTTGTTGTGTTTTTTTAGCATTATTTTTATTAGTAACAGCTAAATCTGGTTGTATAGGGGCATATGCCGTGTCACTAGGTAGTTTTTTGTTTTCAGGTTTTTCTGGGATCTGATCTTCTATAACGGTATTTTTATCTTGATGTTCATATTTTTTAGTCAGTATGCTTTCTGTTTCTGTTTCTATTGTTAATTCAGCGTCTCTATTATCTTCAAAGGGGTTGTTATCTTTAAGAGGTATTTCGGTTAGAATAGAGTCATTATCGATTGCAGGTTTCTCTGAAATCTGATCTTCTATAGCGGTATTTTTATCTTGATGTTCGCCTTCTTCAGTAGTTATATTTTGTGTTTCTGTATCTATTATTATTTCAGTATCTTTATTATCTTTAAAGGGTTCGCTATCTTCACGAGGTATTTCAGCTACAATATAGTCTTTATCGTTTGTAGGAATTATAGGTATTCTTTGCTTTAGTTTAGCTAGTGGCAGAAATTTAGAAAGGATATATGCAAAAAAAGAATCTATTTTATCACAAATATAGCTAAATACTGAAACTACAGCTTCTACACATAATTTTAAAATACCATGAAGCTTGTTTATAATTGAAGCGGATTTAATGTCTCTTTCACTAAGGTGTGTTTGTTCACTAGCGGTATCTTCCCTATTAACAGTAGGAATTCTTTTTATGGTATTATTTTTATTATCAAGGTTGGTTTTTTCTTCAGTAGCTACTTTATCAAATTCATTGTTTAGTGTTTTTCCTAGGTTTGACCTAGAGCTAGGTTTTTGTACAGCCATATCACACTCCTTGTTTAAATGCTTTCATGAGATATTTAAACTATGGCATTTTGTATTTTAATCTGCGAGTCTGGTATTATATTTTATTGAGGTAATAACTTGACACTTATAACAACATAATAGCATTTTTCTACTAAATAATCAATAACTCATAATAAGCTTTTAAATAGCTTTTCTCTTACACTTTTACGAAATTTTCTTGGGGTTAATTGGCACTCTCTTTTAAATAATTTAGAAAAATAAACAGAATCTAAATATCCAACAGCTTGTGATATTTCAGCTATTGTTAAATTAGTGTTTTTGAGTAAGTCTCTGGCTTGATCAAGCCGTACTCCAAGTATATAGCGCTTTGGTGAGCATCCTGTAGCTACCTTAAATCTCCTATTTAAAGTTCTTAATTCCATTTTACTTTTTGCACATAAAGCTTCGGTGGTTATGTTATTATTGTAATTTTCATGTATCCAGCTTTGCAGGCTAGCTATAGATTCATCTGTATGCACGGAATTAGCTTCTACCGAGAAATAAATCTCATTAAAGGATCTTCGTATCTCATGAGAAAACTGTTGTTCTATTTTTGATGCTATACTTCTACCATAGGATCTTTCAATTAAATGGACAATTAAATCAGCAACCGAGTTAACGCTGCCGACACAATATAGATTGTCTGCTTGAGTGATTAAATGATTGGGTTTAAAATTTATACTAGGATAGGTATGCTGTAGTTTATTTAAATAATACCAATGAGTAGTTGCTGGTTTACCATTTAATAATCCAGCTTCAGCAAGAAAAACTACCCCAGTTCCCGATGCAACTATAGTTGCTCCATTATGATATTGATTTTTAACCCAATTTATTACCTCAGGATTTTTCTTCATTATAACAAGTGGATTTCGCCACAAGGCAGGTATTAATATAAGATTAGTAGTTTTACTATTCGTAAATATGGAATCAGGGGTTAGTTTTAGAATACCTAAAGTGCTAACTTCTTTAGTGTCTTTAGAATAAAAATTTACTGATATTGAGCTATTTTCTGTTTCTGAAAACTTCAGGCGAAAATAGCTATTAGCAGCTTTAATCATCTCAAGGGGTAAGCTAATACTGGTAAGTATCATGTTGTTAATTAATGGAATAGATATCTGATTAAATAAGTATTTGCTCATATTGTTTAATCGCTGTCTTTAATGTTTGGTTTTGTGTCTTTTTTGTCATGCTTTTTTTTCGTATAAAAGTATATAGTAGAGGGTGTATATAATATAGCAACTAATTCATTAACAAAAGGAGATCTTCTGTTGCAAAAATTACCTGTAATTATTGCTCAGGGGGGTGTTAGTCCAGCAGGAAGAACCTCAGGCTTTTATGGCTATAGACGATTAATTTTTGATAATTTGTCAGCCATGCATAAACAACAAACAATTAAAGCGTTGGCAAATTTATCTGATACAAGCAAAGGTAAATCAGAGGCTGAATTATTATCTGAGACATTAATTCGTCAAATAACGCCAGATGTATTCGATTACAGCAATATTTATTCTCATAAAGCGGTAACGGTAGATGCTAATACTGCCATAAATATCAAGCAAAAAATCGATAACAAAAATTGGAAAATCACCAAAAATAGTGATAATAGCTATAAAATATCTAGCACTAAAGAACAAAATATCATGCTTCCTAGTAGCTATAGTCTTTTGGTGCATGGTGCAGGGATGCTTCCTAGTGGTTTTTCTCCAGAGTTATTCTACCCCGCACGTAATCATCCACGAAATTTAGCTATGACTGTTTATGCGATATCTGATGCTATTGCATCATCTGGGTTTAGCGTTGACGAGCTGAGAACTTTAGTTTCACCAACACAAATAGGAGTATATGCTGGCACTGCTATGTCAGCAATGGAGTATTCTGGGTTTGGAGGTATGTTACAAGCAAGGTTAAAATCAAAAAGAGTAACGGCAAAGCAATGCCCTTTAGGTTTTGCAGAAATGCCAGCGGATTTTATCAATGCATATGTCTTTGGGTCGTTAGGGAAAACTAGCTGTAATTTGGGTGCTTGTGCTAGCCTATTATACAATCTTGAACATGCAATTAGTGATATACAAACAGGTAAAGTTCGTATTGCTATTGTTGGCAATAGTGAAGCCCCAATAGTTCCAGAAATTATTGAAGGTTATGCTGCGATGAAAGCATTAACAACAGCAGATGATTTACGTAATTTAGATAACCTATCGGTAGCAGATACAGTTAATTGGACTAAATCTTGTAGACCATTTGCTAATAACGCTGGATTTACTATAGCTGAGTCTGCACAGTATTTTATTTTAATGGATGATGAGCTGGCATTACAAACAGGCGCTGATATTTTAGCATCTACAGCGGGTGTATTTATCAATGCAGATGGCTATAAAAAATCTATATCTTCTCCTGGAGCAGGGAATTACATCACAGCGGCAAAAGCCACTGGTTTATTACGTGCAATTGTTGGTGAAAAGTCATTACAAAACAATAGTTTTATTCAAATGCATGGTACTGGAACACCGCAAAATCGAGTAACAGAATCACATATTTTTGATGAAATAGCTAAAGCATTTACTATAAATAACTGGCAAGCAACAGCAGTTAAAAACTATTTAGGACATTCCATAGGAACAGCAGCTGGTGACCAAATTATGGCTACCTTAGGTATTTGGCAGGACGGCATTATTCCAGGAATAACAAATACTAAGGATATAGCAGATGATGTCTCTCAAACTAGGTTAAACTTCTTATTAGAACACACCTCGATAAATCATAAAATTACAGATTCAGCATTAATAAATGCTAAAGGATTTGGTGGCAATAATGCCACTGCTGCATTACTTAGCCCATATTTTACTCATGATTTATTAGCTAACAAGCATGGTGCTAAAGCAATAAATTCTTGGAAGAAAAAAAGAGAAAAAATAGTACAAAACCAGCAACGGCATAATGAAAATTGCTTAAATGGTTCATTTAAACCTATATATAGATTTGGCGAGCAGGTGCTAGACCATAACGATGTAAGCTTAGAATCAGATAAATTAACAATAAATAGCTATAATTTGCAAGAAAGTTTGAATATAAAAAATCCTTATAGTTAATGAGGTTTTAGTAGCTTTATATGCACCTTCTTCTACTTGAATATATATATTTTCAGAGTTTAGTAAAAAGATTTAATTTAAGGCAAAATACCGAAGGAATGCAATTGCATCTCAAGGTGTTTTGTATCCAATAATAATTTTCAAAGGCTATATAAGCTTTTAATAACCTGTTATTAAATTCATAAAAATTAGCTTCTAGTTTTTTAGGTTATTGTTAGTTCAAGCTTGAGATAATGACTTATAGTAAAAACTATAAACCGAATGATGCAAATTTTTTAGTATAATATCTTATTTTTTCTAGTTTTAAGTTTCTATTCTCTTTTGTTGTAAGTTGTCTAGGAGTAATAATATTTAATCTACTTCCCTCACGCTCTTTAGCATATGAAAAAAGTGCTAAACCAGAAGGATGGATATAAAATTTTGCTACAAAAGTATCTTCTAATAAAGGGAAAAAATTTTTGTATTTTATTGGTGTTATACTACAGTTATTGCGTTTATAGTATGGGTCTGTTGCAGATTTTAAAAGTTTATCTTCAATTCCCATGACTTCCAAGTTCATAGAAGTATCGTCGTTTTCAGTATCTTTGCATGTTTTTAAAACAAAAATATTTTTTTCATCTAAGGTTAAACCTAATCGATGATAAGAATTATCTAATAATAACATAGCGCAAAACCATTCGCCGTTGATTTTATTTAGCATAATCAATTTACGGGCATTATTAATATATATGCATACGCTACCTGAGTTATTAAATGTTAAGCCACGAAAGTATTGGTACATACTAAGTAAGCCATCATTTTTCTCTTTTAGTTTTGGCAATGATTTTTCTATAAAGTTTTCTTCATTATTACTTCGTGAAAACAAGTGGAGAGATTTATTAGGATAATAACCAACTATAGCAGCTAACTCTAAACCATTAGCACTAAAAATAAAAGTAGAAACTTTATTCCCGTAGATGGGTGACTTATGAGGTATATAAGGTATAATAAAATTTTCTATGTTATAACTAGAAGAATCTCCGACTTTTATTAAATATGGCTTATAATCTTTGATTAGAAGTAGTTTTTTATCATTACTGCATGGAAACATTATGGCTTTATTTAGAGATAATTTATAAGTTTTATAACCTTCTATATGGTCTATTTTACAGTCCCATAATTTTTTAGTTGTATTTTTGCCTTCTAAGTTTAGCTGATATAGAACAAATCTTAGGCTGTGTTTTTCAATACGATTATCTAATAAAATTAACAAATTATTTTCTGGGGTAAATTTTAAACATGCTATACTTTCGTCATTTATACAGTTGATGTCAATTAATTTTGTAAGATTTATAGGATAATCAATGCGGTAAATTTTGATTAAATGCATTGAATCTTTAAACTGAATAGCACAGTGATTACTTTTAAAATTAACTTTAAATTTTATAATATTATTACTCAAATTCTGTGTAACTGATCCTGTTGCTGTTCTCAATTTTTTAGCTGTAGATGCTAATTGTTGAAAAATAAAATTACAAAATGTGTTATCTATATTTTTATTCTCTTTATTGTTTTGTAAATATTCATCTATTTTGAGTTTTGTTTCGGGATCAAAATCTTCTAGCATTGGGCCTATAAAAGTTTTATACGAATCTATAGAATAAGACAGGCAGTTATTAGGTACTTGTTGATAAATTTTTCTTTGCAGTAAAGGGGTTATTAGTAAATAGTTAAATTTACACAAGGTGGTTAATATATATGTTGTTTTAATGTCGCAAAACTTTACTATATTTTCCCAAATTTCTGCTGGCAAATATCCTTGGTTGTTATTAGTTTCAGTTGTGTCATCTTGATTAACTAAAGTTTCATGTTTTATTGGTTTATTAGGGTAATAGATCATGATATTTTTATTCCTTATATTTTACAGCTAATATTGACTTTATGCGCCATCTACCTGAAAAGACGTATCTTCAAGTAAAGTATTAATTTAACCCTGTAATTCTGAAATCTCTATTCTCCATGTAATAGAAGCACCAAACTTATCGACATACCACTTACTAAGTCCTTTATCTGTAAAAAATTCTTTAAAATCTATAAAAGACTGTGGGGTATCAATCTTGTTATGTCTGTACATAGAGTTTAAGGTTGTAATTTGTGAAAAGGTAAATGATTGCTGAGACATCAATACCTTTTCTATTGAGGATAAATAAGCATAAATAGATACTTGATATTTTAGCTTATGGAAATTAAATGATTCGATATAAAAACCTTGTTGTTCTCTGTTTCGGAAGCGCATAGGGACTTCTTCCAAAGGAATATCATCATCATATTTATTATTAATCACTGCATCATAATAAGCATAATCCTCTGGTTTTTTTATAAATAATAAATTTTGTTCATCTATGGTGATATATACAGTAGAAAAAATAAATTTTCTTTCTGATGGATATTCATCACTTGGAGCAAATTCATATATAGGCATGGAAAGTAATTCTTTTTGGGTATTTGTAACAATGTGACTATGTATAAAATGTTCGGCGCATCTTGCACTTTCTTCCTTTCTTGTATTATTTAGCAATCTATTACGAACAAATAATGGCGGAAGGGTAGAATTTATATGTTTCCATTCAACAAATTCTTCAGGGCATTGTTGTTTATGCTTTTTAAAATCTATTTGTTCTTCGTTAGTTAACTTAGTTTTACATTTAGAGCATTTTATTACAGCGCAAGCATTCATTTCAGGTGATACTTTTCTATCGATTAATGTTTGTTCACCACAACAAAGCTCTAAATGTGCTTCTAGCTTAGTTAAACGTAAAGTATCACCACAATTTTTAGGGCAAATACATATAACATTATACTTCATGTCATTGATTGTTCTTCTTGCTTGTTTATCCTCTATAAATTCAGAATCTTCTGTTAATGATTCTTTACACATAGGACATGTAGAATTTTTATACTCATCGGTGCATTTTCTACAAAACAAGTGCCTTTCATCTAAGGTTAAAGCTACTTTATTACATAAAGATACAGGGTCTTCAGGTATTTCCATGCAAATTATACATTTAGGATGAAAATTTTCAGTACTTATTATTTTTACAGATGGATATTTATGAGCAAGCTCAGTATTAGTAAAATTTGTTGATAAACTAGGTAAAATAGTCAAATCATTATTGTTTAAAGTTATGTTTTGCATATATTTTTGTTTAATCCAATTGTTGTTAAAAGTTATTTTTATATCATTAGTTATGACATCTACTGACCATAAAAATTCAATAAATAAAATATTTAATTATTAATATTTTAAAAGGTAAAACTTTTAGTTTTTAAATTATGCAAAATAACAGTTAAAACAGAGTTAATTATCCCAGTTATCTTGATCAGATTCATCGCTTGAACTATCTTCATGTATGCTTGAGTATCGATTATTTATTGCAACTAATAAAGAATCATAAAGTGTTTCATGATTACTAGATTTAGCTGAATGTGTTTTTTTATTATTAGTTATATTTTCTGAGTTAACTTTTTTAAGTGGTATCCCTTGTTTAATTGCTTCCAGTAACGTATCTCTATTACGAGAAGTATCTAAGGTTGTTGATTTATTATTTGATAAATATTTCACGTCTTTTTTTATCATAGTATTAAAATAATATTGATGTTTTTCAACTATATGCATCAATATTTTTAATTCTTCAATGCTCTGCATAAAATTTGGTCTTGATTTTTTTATTGTATAAATAATTTCTGTTAAATAAGGTATATCAATTTTATTATTTAAAAAATAATCTCGCATCATATTATTAATAGCAATAAAAACTCCTGTTTTTATTACACCTAAATTGCAATTAACTACAATAGGTTGTTTATTAAAATTTCTAAAGATGGGTAAATTAACGATATATTTAATGACAGCTGACAGTTTTGTGGCTCTTAAAGGATCAATAACTAAATCGTTTTTCCATCCTAAATCGTAAATACGTATATGAGGTAATTTATTTATTTCTAAAAAATCTATGAGTATATTAGCTCTTGAATTTGATATGAAGTCTATTTTTGTTATAGATACTGCTTTTGCAATAACCATTTTATTAGATTTAATTTTACGTATAGTAATAGGTTTATTAAACTCATACGGAGGCAATATATGATTAGTAGCGTTATCGGAATTGAATTTTTCACTATCAACTAAGGAGATCGATATAAAACTATTATTTTCTGCTAACATTCTGATGAAATGCTTGCTTGTATCTTTATCATTAAGTTTAGTAGTAGGACCTTGTGCTGCTATATAACTTCCTTGCGATAACTGTATTTTATTAGCATGGTATATATTCCCTTTAGTTGCTGAACTAGCTATAGGACATAATATATTTTGTGCTTTATTGTTATGTTTTATTATTTGGCCATGATCATAATTATTAAATTTAGATTGAATAGTATTTAGTTGTTCTGTTAACTGTTCTTGCGGGGAATTAAAATCTAAATTTTTAGTTTTTAACTTATTAAAAATAAAGTTTATGGTTTTTTCTATACGAGATAAATTTTTTTTAGAAAATATTTCTGTTACTGATTTTGTTATTTGGTTGTTATTTTGGTTTGTAGAAGCGGATTCTATATTTAATTGAGAATGGTTTAAATATACATTATGTGTTGAATTTATGTTTGTACCATTCAAATTATAATTATCATTAGGTGTGCTAATGCTAGTAAATTGCATGCTTGCATTGTTAATCATCGATAAGCCTTTAATTTTAGTAAGATATTATTAAAAAAACCGCCTAAATTATATTAAATTTAATCTTTTTATTCGATTTTAAGTTTTATATTTTAAGGTGTATCTATTATGGAATAGATTATAATATCACATGAAAATAATTTAATTTAAACTTTTATTGTGATGTGTTTTCTAAGCTGTTTAGTTTGACTAAAAGTAAATATTTGTTATAGTTTACTCTTATCATAGAAAAATAATAAAAAGGTGAGGTAAATGAAATTTAGTTTATTAGCAGTATTACTTGCTAAAATGTTAATGCTAACACAGGTACAACTTTATCCATTCGAAACAAACTATACTGAAGTAGATAACCCTAACTTATTAAATAATACTGTATCTTCTCAAATAAATCAATCATTAGTAAATATAGCAGATTATAAGTCTACAGATGTTTTATCTAGGGTGAAGCGGGCAGCTAGAGGTGGTGGTTATTCTGGGGGTCGTGGCGGTGGTGGTAGAAGCAGTTTAGGACGTGGCGGAAGATCATATAGAGGTTCATACAGAAGTAAATCTAATTCATATACAAGGAGTCGGTCGTCGTACAGAGTATCAAAAAATTATTTTACTGGTAAAAAATGGTACAATTTAAACGGCAAGCCAGTTAATTTATATAAAGGATTATTATATACTAAATCAGGGGCAATAAAACGGTTTGTAACAACCTCTAAAGGCATAAAATATAAAATAAATAATGTTAATAATTGGTTAAATATAAAAACTAAAGATAAAGTTATAATCAGCACCTTACCTAAAATCGTGCAGTATAGGAAGAATAATAACTTGTTTAAATTAGCTGTTTGTAATTTTTATTTCAATTATCATTGGAATAATCCACTAGAAATACATTTTCTATATCATAAAAATAATAATCCTTTTAAATTGTTATTTATGCCAAACTATAAAGATAAATCTATGATAGATATAGGATATTACGATATTAATAAACCAAATAATAATTTTGCTAATAGCACATCGGAAGCAAATCATACTACAGCTGAAGCAAAAATAGCTAGAACTTTTATAAAGCTGGGATCTATACCTAGAGGTAGTCATATTAGTTTTGCTGTATTGAATCAAGCATCAGTAAATAACCCAGTCTCAAAAACAGTTTTACCTAAAAGTAATAATACTGAAATAGCAGATTATAACACTACAGCAGAGTATAACATAACCAGTTTACCACACAATATTACTAAAAATAATGCCACAACAGTTTTGCCAATTCCTGTTATTATAAATCCAAATAGTACTGATATAAACCATATGCAAAACATTACATCGCCGATAAACTCAACAGTTTCTTATGATGCTAATAACATTACTCAGGTTAATTCATTATTAACTCAACAAAATGTTTTAAATGCCCCTTCGCAGCTTGTTATAATGACTGATAATAAGATTATTAAAAAAATTCCTTTGCCTCAAAAAGTCGATTATTTTCTTATTAATAGCAATAATGATACTATTTTAACTTATTCTATGAATAGCCCTAAAATAGAGAGAAAACGCAACAATAATAATAACAATAATACTTGGTGGTATTGGGGAGCGGCAACTACAGGAAAAGATATTAATTATATGTTGCTATCAGCTTTAGCTTTAATGAGTATAAAATCATTACTTTAACAGGATAAAAATAATTTTGCTCTTAACGAACCCACCGCCATTTCATTTAGGGTGGGGTATTTTGAGTTTTATTTAGCTGTAGTTTCTGCTAGTTCTATTCTCCATATTATAGAGGAACCAAGTTTATCGGTATATAATTTACTAAGCCCTTTATCTGTAAAAAACTCTTTAACATCTATAAAAGATTGTGGAGTATCAGTCTTGCTATATGAATACATAGAATTTAAAGTACTAATGCTTGAATAAGTAAATGCTTGTTGGCATACTAATATCGATTCTCTTTCAGATAAATGAGCATAAATAGATAATCTATAGTTTAAATCAGGATGGTTTTTATCTGAAGGTATAAAACCAATTTCTTGTTCGTTTCGAAAACGTTTTGGAATACTGTTTTCGGTTATCTTATTATTAGTAAAATGGTGTGTTTCTCGGTTAACACTAAAATGATTATTTTTTTTTGTTGTAATAACTAATAAATGCTGTTCATTGATTGATACTGTTGCCTCTGCAGAAATAAATTGTATTTCTTTAAGATTTTGATTATCTAAAGGAAATTCATATATAGGTAGAGAAATTAATTCTAATTTCTTTGAAGTTACAAAATTATGATTAACCTTTATACAAGATTTAGCTTGTTCTTTGTATTTATCAATATTAAATAATCTTTTACGAATAGCTAAAGAAGGAAATATAGAATTTTTAGTTTTATATTCAGCAAATTCTTCAGGACATATTTCTGTATGTTTTGCTAAATCTATTTGCTCTGTATCAGTTAATTTTGCTTTACATTCGGAGCATTGTGTTACGTTATTGATGCTAGTTACAACTGATAATTTTCTGTCACTTAATACTTGTTTGCCGTTACAAATTTTTAAATGAGTTTCTATTTTATTAAAAGATAAAATATTACCACAATTTTTAGGGCAAATAGCTAGAACATTACATTTCATGTCATTGATTGATTTTCTTGCTTGTATGTCTTCTATAAATTTAATATTTTCTGTTAATGAATCATTACACAAAGGGCAGTTAGAATTTTCATAATTAGCGGTGCATTTTCTACAAAACAAGTGTCTTTCATCTAGGGTTATGTTTATTTTATTACATAAAGATACAGGATCTTCAGGTATTTGTAAGCAAATTATACATTTTGGGAAAAAATTTTCGCTTGCTATTATGTTGACAGACGGATACTCTTTAGCAAAAGCGTTATTAGTAAAATTAGTTTGTAAGCTAGGTAAACCAGAAAGTTGACTACTCGTTAAAGTTAAGTTTTGCATATTTATTCTTAGTATTCGATAAGTTGTTATTAAAATGTGTCTATATGTTAGTAATTTAGAAATAGCTAATAAAATATAAATAAATTGTACCTAAAACTATATAGGTATTATTATTATAAAATAGTTAATTGTTTTAGTTGAAGATACGGGTTTTTAGCAAGTAATTCAAATAACCTAGTTTATTATCAGCCCTTGAACAACTGAAAACATAAGTTGATTACTAGTGTTGTCTATCAAAGCATACGCATCATGATCAAAAAAGACACCTACTTTGGTATCATCTATGAATAATGATTCCATAGGTACATATCCTGTTACAGTATTATAAACTAATCTGTAACTAAATATATCATTGTCTGCGATATTATATTCTAGATGATAATTACGGCATCTATTTTTTCTAGTAGTTTCTTGCCAGGTATTTTTTATTAGTTCAAAAGATTTATAACTATTTTTATGAAAAACTGCTAGCTTATCACCTTTATAGTTTAAACAGATACTTGTTATTAGATTAGAAGAATTATGATAATATATTTTTTCATTTTTTTTATAGGGAGACATAGTAATAATTTGTACTGAAACCTTATCTCTGCAAACTAATATCGATCCGTCATTATTGTAGCATTCAGGAATACTAATACAATTATCTATACTATATTCAACATTCCAATTATTATTATTTTCACTGATAACACATAAATTCTTGTTTTTTAATAAAGCAATAACTTTATTGTTATATTGATTTAAACAAATACCCTCTATTTCATCATTTAATTCAAGATTACATATGTCATCTTTTAAATTACTAGTATTTTTGCACTTACTAGGAATATCAACTATTTGTAATTTATTATTAGAAAAATTAGCTACTGTTATAGTGTCTTCTGCTTTAGTAGCAGATAGACATTTAGCTGCAAATGGTAATTTTTTAGTATTTCTGTTTTTTATTGCATAAACCTTATGCTGTTTTTTACCTTTAGAAAAATTAATATTATGCAACTCAGTGTTATTTTTATTTTCTGTAATGACAAATAATTTATCGCTAGTTTGACTAAAGCACATATCGCATATTTTATTATTTTTAGAATGCTTAAAAAAATATGAAGGTTCATCAGAAGGCTCTTGTCTACTATTGTTTTTAGATATACCAATTACGCTAATTACGCGATATGTAAAAAAATAACCTTCGTAAACTGAGGTAAAAGCTCCCCAATTATTATTAGGGCTAATAGCTTTTTTCTCAAGTAATATTGGAGTTGATATAGTAGGTATTGTTTTAATATCTTGCATATTATTTTCTTAATTATTAAATTTTATTTTTATTCAAGTTAAGCATTTAAAAAACATATAAAGATTGTTTATATATATTTGCATTGTAAATTTAATATAATGTAAATTTTTACAAGCAATTACTTTATATTTTCAATGTATGTATTTACAATTTTAACACTGTAACATTGTTTTTTTTATTTGCTGTAGTTTAACAGATACATATATTTTTAATTGGTTCAGTTTATTTTATATTTTTAAAAAATTAATGAAAGTTAGAATTTATCTGCACTAGCATATTGCCAGCATGCTTTGAATTGTTCAGGTACAGTTGCTTGCTTTAATAATGATGCGGTTTCGATATAGTCATAAATTTGATCATAAGATTTAACTGTATTAGCATCGATGCGCTGAAAAACCATTTGTGGTTGCAGCTCACAAGCCGAGTTTAATCCCATAGCACCTATTATTTCTAAAAAGCTTTTTATAGTATTGTTGTGAAAGTTTTCTACTCTGTTTTTTTTATTATTTATATCTAATCCTCTTATTAAACGTTTATTTTGTGTAGCAACGCCAACAGGGCAAGTGTTTTTATTGCACTCTCTTGATTGTATACATCCTAAAGCCATCATCATTGCTCGGGCTGAATTACAAAGATCAGCCCCTAGCGCTATATAACGTATCATATCAAATCCAGTAGCGATTTTACCACTACAGATAATTTTAATTTTATCTCTTAATCCAAAGCCAACTAAACTATTATGTACAAAAATAAGCCCATCTTTTAAAGCTGTACCTATATGATTAGAGTATTCCATAGGTGCTGCTCCAGTACCACCTTCAGCACCATCAATAGTAATGAAATCGGGGTAGATTTCTGTTTTTATTATTGCTTTACAAATAGCAATAAAGTCAGATTTCTTACCAAGACATAGTTTAAAGCCAATGGGTTTATAGTTAGATAATTCACGTAATTTTTGTATAAACATACACATGCTTTCTGGAGAGTCAAAAGCACTATGAGATGCGGGAGATAATACATCTTTTCCTAAGGGAACTCCTCTTATTTTAGCAATTTCTGCGGTGAGTTTTTTTGCAGGCAATACACCTCCATGTGAAGGTTTTGCTCCTTGTGATAATTTAATTTCTATCATTTTAATTGCATCAAGATTAGCCTTTTGCTGAAATAATTCTTCTGAAAAATTCCCTTCTGCGGTACGCACGCCAAAATATCCTGTACCTATTTGCATAATAATATCACCACCTTGTTGGTGATAAGAGGTTAATCCGCCTTCGCCAGTATTATGTGCAAAGTTTCCTTGTTTAGCTCCTAAATTTAATGCAACAATTGCATTAGATGATAACGAGCCATAACTCATAGCAGAGATATTTAGCATAGAAGCATTATATTTTTGCTTGCATTGATTTGAGCCTATAGTAACTCGAGCATCTGCACCTATAGGTTTAGGAGCTAGGGAATGTAAGACCCATTCATAACCTTCTTCAGTAATAATAAATTTAGTACCAAAGCCAACGGTATCGTCTAAATTTTTAGATCTAGAATAGATAACATTACGTGTTTCACGGTTAAAAGGAGTTTCGCTTCTATTATTAGCAATAAAGTATTGCTGAATTTCTGGACGGAAAAATTCTAATATAAAACGCATATGACCTAGAACAGGATAATTTCTTAGAATAGAATGTTTTTTTTGAGTGAAGTCATGAAGGGTAATAAAAGTTAATACTCCGATGAATCCCCAAAACCATAAGATATTAGCATGCACAGATAATAAAAGTGCTAATATTGCTAATAGAACAACCCCAAACCCTAAATATAAATTGTGTCTCATAACTAAATACCTCCTTAAATTATTAAGTATATACTTAATAACTCAAATTACGCAGTAGAGAAAATTAGCCTATAATGAAGTAATGAATATTGAAATAATTAATTTATACTCAGATTGCTTAATTTCTTCTTTTGGAAAAACAACAGCAACTAGTATCTCTGAATTATTAAATGGTGTATATGCCGTACAATATAACAGTTTAGCATATATTATATCTTCCATTTAGCGGCACTAGCCATTAGATAAGTATTCTGTTCTAAATGCGTAATAAGATCTTTAGTTTGTACCTTGTAAATGATTTTTTTTCATTCACAAGCTATATAATAGAGGGTTAAATTTAATGTAATCAATATAATTTTATTATAATATGGGGAATTAAGAATTCCCTCCTTATTAATATTTTACAAGTTACCTTCAATGTTATTTACTCTATAACATAACATAGTAGCTAAATCATAATCATTATATTGTAGCATATCATATGATATTAGTGCTTCCACATCAATAAAGTTTAGTATATTAATTTCTCTATGATATTCTCCATGTGTTATACGGAATACTCTTTCTCTCAAGCCACAGTTAATATCAAAAAATAATATTTCTACCGCGTCTACTTGTCGTGTTATTTTAAATGCGACCATATGACTTTCAGTGGTAAGTAGATATTTTTCTTGATGATTTATCGGGCTACTGTAATAAAATTGATGGCATTGACGTTGTAAATATTGGGTAAGTGAATTTATAGAATGAAATGATAGATTATATTTAAGCATATCGGTATTCAAACTATGATCGCACACAGGAGGTAAACCTCTACTAAAAAAAACGACTAGATTAATTGCATTACAGAGTTGTGTAAGCTCGCTACCAGTTTTATCCTTTAGTAAACTACATGGAAATATGTCTTTAAGTTGGATGCCTATATCTGATAATTTTGTATTTATGCTATAGTGTTTAATCTTACTTAAAGCATTATTAAAATAATCATCTAAACAAAATATATGTTTACTATTTAGGTAATTTTTACATGCTATTAAATTTTCTATTGTCAAATTTTCGGTAAATAATTGTGTTTGTATGTTGAAAGTAGCAGCCAGCATTTTATTTATTTCAGAGTCAATTTGCTTATGGAGGTATTTTTGTTCATCAGAGCAAAAAAAGCTGGATGCTTTCTGTAAATTAAGTTCAAATAAGTTTAAAACATAAGAAAATGACATATGCCTACAAAGCCAAGTATCTTCCTCCTTGATGTTAAAGTAAGTTTTTGTTTGATCAAGTTGGTTTTTAAGAGCATAGTAATTTAGTCTTAGAGTATCACATCTACTAGGGTTAGTTTCTTGTGAGATTTGATTAATCAAAAATTGCATTTTTTGCAGTATAATATTATATTCTTTAGAGTTTGTGAATGAACCGTTATAATTAGTTGGGTTTGGGTTTGAAAAAAATGACAAAGTGTGAATAGTGGTTGTTCTATCAAGAATAAATTTCTCTAATTCCCGAAAATTACAAAATACAGTGAATTCGTTATTAACCTGTACTTTATTCCCTATTTTATTCAGTGCAACTATTGACTCGATAGGTTTATCAATTTCGTATTTTATTGTTCTTGCAAAAGCATCTTGCTGTATAGTACTAAATTCCATTTCTTTACATCCTTATTGAAATACTAAATCCTAATTGAAATACTAAATCCTTAATTTATTTATGTGTAATCAAGAAGTTGCGATTATACCACAAAAAACTATTTATATCAAGTGGTTTCTAATAAAATAGGCGATATTTTTAAAGAAGTTAGGTGGTGGTTAAAGTCACTACTACGTGGGAATAGTTAATAAATCGCTTGATTTAGTCGACACCATGAATAATTGAGATTGATAACAGAACTTTTTGATAAAAAATTTGTCTAACTACAAGAATAATAGTATTTTCAATAGCCAAACTTAAAAGAATAGCACACAATGAATATTACACCGCTACATAATCCACTAATAAATAACTCTCAAGAAATCAATAACCCAAATGTTGCTTCTAGATGGGGTAGTAAAATTACTAGAATAATAACACCTGAAAACTGTGTACGAATCACCGCAGATACTTTAATCACTGCCGGATCTATAAGCTCATATATGTTTTTATCAGAACATTATCCTATTACTTCTCTAATATGCGTTGCTATATCTCCATTCGCTATAGATATTGCAGGTAGACTAATAACTTGTATATATAGTAGTAATTTACCTGAAAACCAAGAAACTAGTGATAGATCAGCTAATTTAAATAATCAGCAAGTTAGAATAATCACACAAATAATTAGAGGAAATCATGGATCATTTGCAACGAAGTCTAAGCTAAAAACTAGACAATTAAAAATAAGCTATAATGAATTAACAGAACTACCTAATAATTACCATTATAATAACTCTAAAGTATGTAACATAACTCTAGAACCTTTAGAACAGGGCGATACTGTTTGCTGTGATACCCATCTTTATAGTTTTAAAGCATTAAAATTATATTATGAAAAACATATGGGTAATTTAATTCCTCATAATCGTCAACCTCTAGACTGGAACAAAGTTTATCAATTATCAACATACGGTATTGCTCCAACTAGTTAACCTTAAAGTATTAGTAGTACTGCTAATAACTTCCTATTACATTTAGTAATCTAAGGCACGTTATAATTTTAATAACATGTACTTTCAGTAATTGATTATATTTTTAGTATGTTTAATTATTTTATGTTTTTTATAAAAAAGGAATAAATTTAATATGTAACCTTGCTTTAAATACACGATATAACCTATAGCATAAATTTTTATGTAGCTAAATACTAATTAGAGTGTGCTTTTCCCATTAAATAACGATTCTAGAGAGTTTTAAATAATAAGTAAAAAATTATAAAAAAGGATTTTAGGTGGATGATATGGCAAGGTCAATAAGTAACTTTATTAATATTGAAGATAATATAAAGAATAAATCAGTAGAACCACAAAAAAAAACAGGTGCTTTCAATCGCAGGAAGGTCAATTTACAAAAAACTGATGCTAATTCTACACATGTAGCTAATAACCAGCAAAAACTTAAGACTAATGCAAGAAGCAAAGCTGTAGATTATGATGTTAAAAGTGTAGCTGGTCTTAATAAAAATTTTAAAGCTAAATTAGAAACCACTCTAGCAACTAAACCTAAAAAGACAGGTATGATTTCTCCTAAAAAAAATCAAGAGGCAATGTCTAATAATGCACATTTACAAACCGAAAATAAAACTACTAGCAAGCAGCAGGATGTAGCTCTCCAGCCTACAATTACAAATACTTCAGAAGCTGGTGGGCAAACAAAAATACCAACAGCACCACCGGTTCCTCCTGTGGCAGAACATAAAAATAATAAATCTCTAAAAACTAATGTTAATTATCAAAGACAGAACAATTGGGATGAAATTCCAGTACCAGAACAAGAAAGATCAAGCCAGGGTACAAAAACTACTACTCCCAAAACTACACAATCACAAAATATGCTAGATGAGCTATCCAAGGTTTTAGAAAAAAGAAAAAAATCTTAAAATATAATTTTCTAGCAAATAATCTAAATTGTTGTACTTATTAGATAGGGCTGGAGATCCCGTTCTTTAATAATTGTAGGGAGTCTCTAGCTGGATATGGTTATTTATCATTTAGCTTGTTATCTATTTCTAAATTAATAGGTGTTATTTTAATTAATAACCCAAGGATCGGGCTATCTATATACATTAAATTTCCAGAAGTCTTTATACTGTTTTGTGCTTCATAACTAAAGTAGTTATATAGTTTTTTATTAACTTTATTGGAATATTCTGTAAGTTTATTTTGTTGTTTTTTTAAGCGTTGCACCTCATTGGCAGCTATGTTAAAGCAAAAATCTGATTTAACAATAATTTTTCCTTGATTATTTTTTTTAAAATTTAATTTGCCGCTAAAAGCTTTAAATTTTGTGATTTTTTGAGATTCCAATACTACACTAGAAGCATTTTCTATTGCTAGATTAAAGCAATGATAACTCAATAAATTAACATTGTCATCTGTAGTTAGTTTATTCATTTTATCTGTTAATTTATATCTAGAATTAGGCAGCTCGATAAAAGGAGTGGTATTTAACATTTCATCAATTTTTTGTTGCTTAATAATATTTTGTTGAATTTGCATTGATAATTGTTGTTGTTTGTCAGTTGTTTCTAAGTTATCTTCTAATGATTGTGATATTATTATATCTCCGTTGTTAGACTCAGTATTTTCTATACTGTTTGATGATTGCATTATAGGTGATATATCATGTGGTTGAATGTTGGTTAAAAGAGTATTTGTATTGTCTAGGTTTGAAGTATCTATATTTTTTTGTATAGAAGGATTGCTGATAACAGATGCAATTTTGGTTGTTGCTTCGGCTACATTAACTTGAGCTGCAAATTCACTAGTGACTGATACCCCGCTAGTTAATAAGGCATCGTCTTGTATTATCTCTTCTGTATCTTGGTTGCTAGTTAAGGAATTTATTTCGTGATGTACTGTTACCGTTGCGGTTTCTTCGGTATCTATTACTTTATTATTAATGCTATCATCGTTAACCACAACTGCTTGATTCTGTAAAACATTTAGAGGATGTTCTGAGCTATTTAATGAAACTATTTTATTGCCACTAAATTTTTTTTCTAGGGGGAGTATTCTTGGGGTGATATCATCTAAAGAAAAATCGTTATAATTAAAGACAATAACATCTACTTGATACCAGTTTTTTAATGGATTTGTTATAGGTGTTGCTGTTGTAGTTGTTTCTGTTGCTACGGCTGCAACTACAGATACAGCAGATAATATTGTAATTAATTTAAGAAACATTTTCATTTTAGTTTTGTTGGTTACCTATTTTTTTGATAGTTGAGCAAGTAATTGCTGTACGCTATGCAATCTATCGTTATTTGTAGTTGCATTATGAGTATACTTTAATGTACTTATTCCTAATAATTGATAATTAGCATTTTTATGAATGAGATCCATTAAAATATTAACATCTATATTAGGTTTTTCCGTAAATTCTACAATGATACTTTTAGCTCCAGCATGCAATTTATTAACGCCTAAATCTGTAGCTACTAATTTAATAGCTATAGTTGAAAATAAATTATCTGCATATTCTGGTAGTTTACCGAATCTATCAGTTATTTCATAACGTATTTTTGCTATTTGAGTATCATCTTCTGCTTGTGATAATTGCTTATAAAACATTAATCTAGTGTGTATATCATGTATGTAGTTATCGGGAAATAACGCTGGGATACCTAAATTAATATCCATACTAGTATTTAAAGGATTATTTATGTCGTATTTTGCACCATCGTTTAAGCTATCAACCGCTCTATGTATTAGTTCATTGTATAATGAAAACCCTATAGATTGTATATGTCCGCTTTGCTCTTTTCCGAGTAAATCTCCAGCACCACGGATTTCAAGATCGTTAGAAGCAAGATTAAAACCAGCCCCTAAATCTTGATGTTTAGCTATAGCATCTAATCTTTTACGAGAATTAGCAGAAATCAATTTTACATTTGGTCTTAATAAATATGCATAGGCTTGATGATGCGAACGTCCGACTCTACCTCTTAATTGATGTAATTGAGCTAATCCTAGTTTATCTGCTCGGTTAATAATTATAGTGTTGGCAGTAGGAATATCTATACCGGTTTCTATTATGGTAGTACAAACTAGAACATTAAATTTACGATGATAAAAATTATACATTACTTGTTCTAATTTGCTTTCACGCATTTGTCCGTGTGCTACGTCTATAAGAGCATTAGGTACTAAATCTCTTAGCCTTTCTGCTGCTTTATCGATACTAGAGACATCGTTGTGTAAATAATAGACTTGCCCGCCTCTTAAGAGCTCACGTAAAATAGCATCTTTAATTAGATTATCTTCATATTCAGCAACAAAAGTATTAATTGATAGTCTTTTAGAAGGAGGTGTAGCTAAAATAGATAGGTCACGTACTTTTGACATTGCCATATTTAATGATCTTGGTATAGGGGTAGCGGTGAGAGCTAGTATATCTATATTTGCCCGTAAAGCTTTAATTTTTTCTTTATCTTTAACTCCAAACCGATGCTCTTCATCAATAATTAGTAACCCTAAATCATTAAAGGTGATAGATTTTTGTAAAATTTTATGAGTACCAATAATAATATCTAACTCACCTGAAGCTAATTGACTTTTTACTAGTTGTTCTTCTTTTTTGCTGTTAAATCTTGAAACAACACCTATTTTTAATGGCCATTGGCTAAAACGATCTTGAAAAGTATCGTAATGTTGCCCTGCTAATAATGTTGTAGGTACTAACACTGCTACCTGTTTGCCTTCATAAGCGGCAACAAAAGCAGCACGCATTGCGACTTCGGTTTTACCAAAGCCGACATCACCACAAACTAGTCGATCCATTGGCGTAGTAGCAGTTAGGTCTGCAAGGATATCGGTGATAGCTCGTTGTTGATCGATGGTTTCTTCAAAAGGAAATTCATCAGCAAACTTAGTGTATTCATCTGTTAGTTGATAATTATAACCACTTGAGACGGATCTTTTAGAATAAATATCCAATAATTCTGCGGCTACATCTAATGCTTTAGATGCTGCTTTTTTACGAGCTTTCTTCCATTTATCGTTGCCTAAGCTATTTAGTTGTACCGCACTGGTGTCTAATCCTGAATAACGCTCTAAAATTTGCAAGTTAGTAATAGGAACATAAAGAGTTTGGTCGTTCATATAAGCAACAACTACAAACTCGCTAAGGTTATTACTAATATTTATGGTTTTTAACCCAGTATATTTACCTAAGCCATAATCTTGATGAATAACTAAATCGCCGATGTTTAACTCAGTTAATGAACGAACCGCGCTATCGATAGTTTCGGTGGTATGTTTTTGTCTTCTTTTTTGTAAAGCTTTTTTTCCAAATAATAAACTCTCTGGTATGATTGCTAGTTTATTTTCTGTTAAATTTACCCCAGATTCTAACTCACCAATACAGATACCAAATGCTACAGGTTTTTTAGTAAATTCAATAACTGAGTTATAACTAGTTGGCTTAATTCCATGCTTTAATAATAAACTAGTAATTACTTCTTTTCTGCCGCTGTTATCTGCAACTATTAAAATATTCTCAATAACGGCTTGCAAATTAAGAAGCTCAGCAAAAGGTTGGCTACTTTTATGGTTTGCATGTAAATCGGGGAGAGGCTGATAATTAAAATTATAAGTGCTAGTTTTTTCTGGTAACTCATTGTTACTAATATGTATTGATTTAAAGTTAGCTATTTTAGCAAATAATTCATCGACACTAAAAGTTAGCATTTTAGGTGCTACTAATGGTCGATAGATATCGTTTTGCAATTGCTGGTATCGAGATTTTACATCTTCTAAAAATGTTTCTGCTTTTTGTTGTATGCTATCGTATAATACAATATGGCTATCTTTAGGCAAATAATCAAACAAAGTGGCAGTATGCTTAAAAAAAAGTGGCAAGTAATAATGTATGCCATCGGGAATTTCATATTGTTGAATTTGATTATATATAGGACATTTATAACCCTTAATATCGAAAGTATTTTTAAACGCAGTTGAGAATTGCTCAATACCAGTTTCATCTACTGGGAATTCATATGCTGGTAACATACGAAAAGATGTTATTTTTTTTATAGTTAATTGATTCTCTGGGCTAAAGGTTCTAATACTTTCTATGGTATCATCAAATAGTTCTATTCTTACTGGGTGCTTAGCTCCTGTTGGATAGATATCTATTATTGAACCACGTACTGCAAATTGCCCATGTTCCTCTACTAAGCTAACTTTTTGGTATCCTGCTTGCGATAAATTTTTTAATTGGATACTAGAAAATTTATCGTTAATATTAAAAATAAAACAATTGTTAGTTATAAATTCTGCAGGGCATAATTTATGCAATAAATCTGCTATCGAAACAATTATAATAGCATTCGTTTTTTGGGGTAACTCATATAGAATTTCTAACCGAGTTGATATTATATCTTTGTGCGGTGAAAATTTATCGTAAGGTAAGGTTTCCCAGCCTGGAAAAGCTATGATTTCAGGATTTGTGCTTGCATGTTTACAAAAAAAGTTTAATTCTTGTTCGGCAATAAACGCAGATTCGGAGTCTTGGCATACTAAAAGCCATACTTTGTTAGAATTTGTAATAACCTGTGATAATAACAAAGATGTATTAGAAAAATTGTTTAAATTCCCCCATTTGCATTTATCTTTTTTAGTAGGCAATGGTGCTGTTGGTAATGTTATTTCCATAATAAATTATTTGTTTTGATATCTAGGTTAAAAATAAGAACTATTATATTATAATTTTTGATTATTGTAAATTTAAAATAAAACTCGCAAGGCAATAACATCTACTATACTTAACTAATGCGTATATTTTATATTTATGGAGTTGCTTATGTGTTTGGTTTATCTGAATCAACAATTACAAAACATAGTTAATAGTTTTAATTGCCACAAACTAAAATATTGTTGTTATTTTTTTATTGTGCTTAATCTGATTATTAGTCAAGCTTATGCA
>CAKMZJ010000023.1:0-17069 GCA_929200395.1 Candidatus Gorgonimonas eunicellae
CTTGCCCTCTGGGGGCTATTAAAAAAATCTACTTCATCGTTAAAACACTTTGAAATGCACTTGCATTCCTGCAGCATTTTGCCTCGAATTAGATCTTTTTCTTTAGCCCTGAAACCTAGCATTTTCATCTGCCACGTGTATATCTATGTAGTTTTCAATTGGCTAGTATTAATTTATCAGCAGGATAGCATCTTACTTGGTGTTTTAAGCTAAAATATTTTTAACATGGAAGTTATGTAGTAATGTCATTAATAAATGGAAGAAATGATATTGGTGTTTCTGTAGATGCCAATAATTTACAAGTAAATTACACTAATGATTGTGAATTGAAAGAAAAAAGTGGTAGTAGTGTTTCTACAGATACTAATAATTCACGAGAAAATCACACTAACGATTGTAAATTAAATGGAAGAAGTGTAGGGGTTGTAGTGATAAACCCTTATACAAACGGATATGGAGATATATTTTTAGGTCTTAAAATTACAGAGATCTTTAAAAATAAAGGTTATATTGTTGAGCATATTACAGTTGGTCCTAACTATTTATATAATTGCGAACAATCTTCTACTTTAGTTGAATTATTTAAACCTCATAATGATCCAATAGTATCCCTCATTGAAAAAACCGAACAACAAGCTATTTATGTTGCACCTGCTAATATTTTTTCTAGGAAAAATTTTCGTATTTTAATGTCATATTTTGAGAAAAAATATAATATTAATACGAATAATATTTTTTGTTTAAATGAAATGGGTATGGATTATAAATTTAATTGTAGCGAATTCAATTTAACTTATAATGCTTTAGGCTTTAAAGATCATCAATTAGGTTATATAGAGGTGCCTACTACTGAATTTAATAGGATACATCGAGTACATAATACACTTCTGGATAATCTATTAGATAGCCTTAATCTATCTGTATCTAGAAAAGATCATCTGTTTGTAGCTTATCTAACTGAATGTGAAACACTCGAATATACAAGTAATAATATTAGTTTATTTATAAATAATAGCCAATTTGAATATAATAATTCTAATGCCGTCTCTAATTATGTCATACTCTGTAAAGCTATTAACCATGCTAATGTTTCTTCTATAGCTGATAGTATAATCCACCAATTAAATATAGATAACTATACACTAAACGTATTTTCATTTGATGAAAGCGGAAATTCTAGTTTTACAAAACCAATATTCACAACCATAGTGAATTTAACTAAAAAACATGAAGATGACCACCGAATAATTAATGTATTTTTAGGGAATTGCTTTTTATATAAAGATGTTTTTTATAGTTTAATCTGTGCCGCTACAGATGCAATGGTAACTGGTGATCAGTCTTTATCTGAATTTATTTCTTTTAAAGGTTTTTTTCCTTATTATAATACTACTATGCATAAATCTAATCTTGTAAAAAGTGTTTTAGATAAAGCAAAAGAAGTGGGTGGGGAAGAGTTTGAAGACTATATGTCTTATAGATTTAGCGGTAGTTTCTTTTTGGTAGAAAATAAGCAAATTAGCAAAGGATATTTCAATAAATTAATGGATAATAACCATTATTTTTTAACTAATATGTTTACAGAAGAGAAGCAAAACTTTAACAAAGAGATTACAAATAAAACCGCTGGTAGTTTTGTAGAAAATCAAATAGAAAATTTGGATTATAAAAAAGAAAATAAAAGTGACAACACCTTAAAGTTGTTTATTATATTAGCTGCGTTATTTTCTTATTGTATTTTGCGTATTTTCTAAAATATAACAACAATAATAGAAAGGTATAAATGAATAGTCTAGTGAATATAGCAAAATAACATAATTCCTTTATAATTACGGAATTATGTTATTGCATTAAATATTATGCTAAAGCAAGTTTTGCTTTTTCTGCTATACACTTAAAAGTTTCAACATCATGAACAGCTAGATCAGCTAAAGCTTTTCTATCTATATCAATGCTAGCTTTTTTAATTCCTGCGATGAATCTACTGTAAGATAGATCATATAATCTAGCAGCAGCATTAATACGTGCTATCCATAGAGCTCTAAATTGACGCTTACGCTGTCTTCTGTCTCTATAGGCATATTGACCTGCTTTGATTACCGCTTGCTTAGCTACACGGAAAACTTTAGATCTAGCGCCGTAATAACCTTTAGCTTGGTCTAATATTTTTTTGTGTTTACGCTTAGCGATAACACCTCTTTTAACTCGAGCCATTTACATATTCTCCTAATTTTAAATGATGATAGTTACTAATCTCTAAGCATACGCTTTACTAAACCAACGTCAGCAGGAGAAACAGATGTTGTACCTCTTAGTTGGCGTTTACGCTTAGTTGTCATTTTAGTTAGGATGTGACTCTTAAACGCACATTTTCTTTTATAGCCAGCAGCAACCTTTTTAAATCTTTTAGCTGCTCCGCTATTTGTTTTCATTTTAGGCATGAAATACTCCGCATTCTATACGCTTTTATTTAAAGTGTATAATAAGTTTCAAAAATAACTATTTTAAATAGTACTAATAATTAAGTAGAAAGTGTGTATATCTTTTAGCTCAAAATACTAATTTTTATAAACGAGTTAACTGACTAACCGTAAGCTAACTCATTGAAGAAGCATGGATTATGTTTCACAATGTTTCAATGCTAAAAATGTATCTTTAAGTTAAGGTTATACATACTCACTACTAGCTAAATTATTTAGCTTTTTTAGGGGCAACAATCATTATTAGTTGTCTTCCTTCCATTTTAGGGTGCTGTTCGACAACACAGATTTCAGTAAGATCTTCCATGATTCTTTCTAAAATCTTCATGCCGAGCTTTTGATGAGCAAGCTCCCTACCACGAAATTTTAAACTAACTTTGGCTTTGTTGCCATCACTTAGAAAGCGATGCAGGTTGCGCAGCTTTACCTGGTAATCGCCTTCTTCCGTACATGGACGGATTTTTACTTCTTTAACTTGAATTAATGTTTGTTTTTTCTTAGCTAATGCTTTTTGTTTTTTTAATTCGTAAAGATATTTGCCATAATCTAGGATTTTACATACAGGTGGCTCTGATGTAGAATTTATTTCAACTAAATCAAGTTCTGCTTCCTTAGCCATTAAGAGAGCTTTTTCAATATTTACAACACCTACTTGAGCCCCGTCTATTCCTATAAGACGAACTTTTTTTGAGCGAATATTTTCATTAATCGGGGCCTTGCTTGCACGCCGATCACGGAATCCGTTGCGTCTAATGACTTTACCCTCCTAATAGACAAGATTCTCAGCCTACCTAGTAAGACTGAATTAACTTATTAAATTTCAATATAAATTAGTATGTGGTTAAACTTTAAGCGGTATTAGTCTATATAAAAAGTGCTTGTTATCGCTATATGATAATAACCAACACTATTATTTAACTACAAGGTAAATTTCACCAATACGGCTAAAACCAGTATACTAAAACTTCCGTTACATGCTACACTAAAACATCAGGAAAAGCTACTGTTTTTTGTTATAACACCATATTTGATTCACTTTGTAGCATACTACAAAGATTTTGTATTGACATTGAGCCTTGGTTTTCACCAGATTTCAATCTCAAAGTTATGATTTCTTGTTCTGCTTCTTTGTCACCAACAATTACCATATAAGGAACTTTTAATAGAGTATGCTCTCTTATTTTAAACCCGATTTTTTCATTGCGTACATCTATCTTGGCTCTAATGCCTTGATTTTGTAGCTCTGAATATACTTTATTGGCCCAAGCTTCGGAGTTGTCGCTAATATTCATTACCACAACTTGAGTAGGAGCAAGCCATAAAGGTAACTCTCCAGCATAATGTTCAATTAGTATTGCAATAAAGCGTTCAAAGGATCCAAGAATGGCTCTATGTAACATTACAGGAAAATGCTTTTCTCCATCTCTGCCAATGTATTCTGCGTTTAGTCTTTGAGGCATAGAGAAGTCTACTTGAATAGTACCACACTGCCACTCTCTTCCAATACAATCTTTAAGTGTAAATTCTAATTTAGGACCATAAAAAGCACCTTCTCCAGGGCACTTTTGCCAATCTAGTTGTTTATCGTTTAAAGATTTTGCTAGTGCTTCTTCGGCTTTATCCCAAATTTCTTCCGAGCCAACTCGTTTTTCTGGTCTGGTTGATAGCTTATATATTAATTTTTCGCTATTGAAACCAAAATCAGCATATACTTTATGCAATAAATCAATAAATGCAGATACTTCTTGTTGTATCTGGTTTTCTTCTACAAAAATATGGGCATCGTCTTGAACAAAACCGCGTACACGAGCTAAACCATGTAAAGCTCCAGATGCTTCATTACGATGACAGCTACCAAATTCTGCTAATCTTAAAGGTAAATCACGATAACTTTTAATCCCTTGATTAAATATTTGTACATGACAAGGGCAATTCATAGGTTTTACTGCCATTTCTCTATGTTCACTTGTTACTGTAAACATGTTCTCGTCATATTTATCCCAGTGCCCAGATTTTTCCCATAGGCTTACATCTACTATTTGCGGAGTATTAACTTCTAAGTACCCAGCTTTATCGAGTACTTTGCGCATATAGCTTTTGATCTGTTGATATATTGTCCAGCCGTTAGGATGCCAAAATACCATTCCTGGAGATTCTTGTTGAAAATGAAATAAATCTAATGTTTTTGCTAATTTACGATGATCTCTTTTAGCTTCCTCTTCTTTTATTTTTATATATTGTTTTAAATCATCTTTATTTGCCCAAGCAGTTCCGTAAATTCTTGATAGCATTTGGTTTTTAGAATCACCGCGCCAATATGCTCCAGCCACGCGCTCTAGTTTAAAAACTTTTAAGTTTTTGGTAGATGGTACATGTGGTCCCCGGCATAAATCCATCCAGTCGCCTTGTTTATAAACAGAAATTTCTTCGTTGTCTGGTAAATCTTTAATTATTAAGACTTTATAATGCTCGCCTAACTTGGTAAATTTATCAACAGCTTCTTCTTTAGTGATGACACTGCGAGTTATAGCAAGGTTCTGCTTTGCTAACTCTTTCATTTTAAGTTCTATTTTTGTTAGGTCTTCTGGGGTGAAAGGTCTTTCATAAGCAAAGTCGTAATAAAAACCATTTTCTATTACTGGACCAATAGTTACCTGTGCCCCAGGGTATAACTGTTGAGTTGCCATAGCAAGCAAATGAGCTGTAGAGTGCCTGATTATTTCTAAGCCTTCTTTACTGTTAGCAGTTATTAAAGATACAGTAGAGTTGCCTGTAATAAAAGTAGAAGCATCTACAATTTTACCGTTTATTATAGCGCCAACAGTTGCCTTGGCTAGACTAGCTCCAATATCTGTTGCTAATTGCATTGCTGTTATGGGTCTATCAAATGTTTTTACGCTTTGATCTGGAAGGGTAATAACAACTTGCTCTTTGCTTTGAGCTAGAAGAGTACTAGGAGGCATTGTATATCCTTAACACCGTTTTTAAAAAATTTAACTTTGTACATTCGCACATCGAAATAAATATACTGTTATTTACTTTTTAAGCATGTATTTTTGCATAAAAGCAACTTGCATTACAGCAAATAATAAGGTAAATGCTAGACTGCCAAATACTTTGAAGTCTACCCAATATTTATGAAAATTAAAAGCTACAAATAAATTTATAGATCCTAAAAATATAAAAAATATCGCCCAAGAAATATTAATTCGTTTCCAGATTAGTTCTGGAAGTTCAATAGAGCTCTCTAGCATTTTTTGTAGTATTGGCTTGCCACCTAAATATTGACTAAAGATAATTATTGCTGCGAAAAGCCAGTTGACAATAGGAGCCTTCCACTTTAAAAAAGTTTCATTACGAAATAGCAAAGTCATACCGCCAAATAGTAGCACTGCACATAAGGTTATAATAGAGTTTTTCTCTAATTGTTTATTTTGTATAAATAACCCTGCATACAATACCAATGTAGATATAATAAGAGCATAAGTTGCACTATAAATACCGCCAACGCTTATTTGTTCACCGCTGATATCGATTATTTTAGGATCCATTTTATAAAATAAAAAAAATAGCAATAATGGTACAAATTCTAATACACGTTTCATTTGTTTGTATCTCCTAAAAATAACACAATTTTTTTGTATATAAAAATTTTATTTATGGGGTTTATATATATTCTACTTGAAGATATGCTATTTTAACAAGCAAGATAAATTTAATTATAATTTTAAGTACTGTAAAGATATATCTTCAGGTAGAAAATGTATATTGTTAAAGAATATGGACAAAATATACAAAAACACTTAATTAATGCGGTAGATTATTGCATATCTCTCATTTTTTTGCAATATTTACTTGTTTTGTGCTAAGTTACCACTGCATTGGGAAATTATATTAAACTAATTGACGATAGTTAGTTCCTAGTCTTTAACTTCATTATAAGCGAGGTTTTTAATGTGTGGAATAGCTGGCATAATAGCACGCCATCATGTGAATCAAAAAATTTTTGATGCCTTAACTATGTTGCAACATCGTGGTCAAGATGCATCTGGGATGGCTACTTTAGATAACAATAGATTTTTTTTGCGAAAAGATATAGGTTTAGTAAAAGATGTATTTCGCACTAGACACATGAGAAACTTACTAGGTAATATCGGAATTGGTCATGTTCGTTACCCGACTTCAGGATCATTTCAAATATCAGAATCACAACCGTTTTATGTAAACTCTCCCTACGGTATTATGATGGTGCATAACGGTAATTTAACCAATACGCAAGAATTAAAAAAAATTCTCTTTGAGAGTGATTTGAGGCATATCAATACATCTTCCGATTCAGAAATATTATTAAATATCTTCGCACATGAGCTAGCTAAACAAACAAGACAAAATAAAAATACAGCCGAGAAAATTTTTTCAGCAGTTAGTGCTGTTTATCAAAGGTGTCAAGGTAGCTTTGCGGTTATTGCTATAATCAATGGCTGTGGTATGTTAGCTTTTCGTGATCCAAACGGTATAAGACCTCTAGCGATGGGTGAACGCAAGTCAAATGGTATTAATGAATATATGTTTGCTTCTGAATCTATAGCTCTTAATGCGGTCGATTTTAGTCTAATAGACGATGTAAAACCAGGAGAAGCAGTTTTTATAGATACTAATCATAATGTTCACAAACGCCAAATTGTTACAGCTAAGCATACTCCTTGCTTATTTGAATATGTTTATTTATCTCGTCCTGACTCTATAATAGATGGTATTTTGGTGTACCAAGCAAGGCTAGAAATGGGGAGGATTTTAGCTGATAAAATAAAAAAAACATGGGATGTTAACGATATTGATGTAGTAATACCAATACCAGATACTAGTCGATATGCGGCAATGGAAATATCAAAAATACTTAATATTTCCTACAGAGAAGGTTTTGTAAAAAATAGATACATCGGGCGTACTTTTATTATGCCTGGTCAAGAAACTAGAAAAAAATCAGTAAAACAAAAATTAAATCCAATAATTCAAGAGTTTACAGGTAAAAATATTCTGTTAGTAGATGACTCGATTGTAAGAGGTACAACTTGCAAGCAAATTATTCAAATGGCAAGGCAAGCGCAAGCAAAAAAAATTTACTTTTGCTCAATTTCGCCAGCAATTCGTCATCCTAATGTATATGGTATTGATATGCCTACATATAAAGAATTAATAGCCCACAATCGTACAGAACAACAAATAGCTGAATTAATAGCGGCAGACTATCTGCTATTTCAAAATTTAGAAGATTTAAAAAATTGCGTGGGTGTTCTTAATCCAAAACTAGATGGTTTTGAATGCTCTGTTTTCGATGGTGATTATACGGTAGGTGATATTACCAATGAATACCTAAATAAACTAGCAGCTACTAGAGGTAATAATCAAGAGACAAGCATCAATAATTCATGCGTTGTTTAAGTAGAAGATTATGCGATCTATTAAAAAGAGTTTATATTAGTATTTTTTAGATCGAAAAGTATAAAAATTTGGTATAAAAAGTTATATAATATGCAAGATGTTCAGTGGGGTTAATTATATTTTAGAAGAGGAAGATTAAATTTTCTTTTGTAAGAGTTTTATAAATTTAGAGAATTAGTAGTAGATAAACCAACATGTTTTAATAGTTATAAGTCTTTAGTATTTTATTAAGTCTAAAATTTTACATAATTATTTTTCTTATAATTCACTTGACTTGAAGTAATATTAATTTAGTATTAAAGTAGTTACAAACTAACATAACTAATTACTATACGAAATAAAAATAAAAATGACAAACATACTATTAAGTTCAGCTATTTATACAGTTGTTGTATTATTGTATACTACACCTATAGCATATAAATGCTTTGCTAATCCAGAGCCTACTAAATTTTTTCCAGATCCTACTGCTAAATTTATTCCAAAAAACGTTGATGAGGTTTTTACATGTGATGAATGTTGTAAATACGATTATGATACAAAAGCTTGCAATATTTTTTATAATCTTTGTATGACCAAAACCTTTAAAGATGGGGTGTTTATGTTTAGTAAAAAAAATTTTAAATATCAAGAGGCTGTTGATGCAGCTATTTCGTATCATGATAATATAGATGATACAGCAAATATAATATTAATTCTTGCAGCTAAAAACAGGGTATATTTTAATAAAAACAAGTATAATGAGTTTAAAAAAGAAGCTGAAGATAATATAAAAACAACAGGAGTAGCAACAGCAATACAAAAAAATCTTGATTACATAGATGAAACAAAACCTCGCGACTACATAGCATCACTAATATATAGAAATACATACGATAATATATATAATATATCTAGTGCGTATATAACAGTAATAAAATGGTATAATAAAAGGATAGAATCTGGTGATGAAGACTTTAAGAATAAACAACTTATTGCTATTTATAATGATGGCAACAAAGAATCATGTATAAAAAAATTAAAATCAACAAGTATTGCAACATTAAAAACTACATTGCCAATAAGTAGCAGTGTAGCAAGTAATAATCGTTTATTTATAGATGTTTATCAAAAGCCGAATTATAACAAAAACGTAGAAGAAAATTCAATTAATTTAACCTTAGTTGTTATTGCATCTGCTGCTGCTGTTATTGTAGGTATTATGATTATTGCTGGGGTTTGTATTTATAAAAAATATAATCGCAACAAACCCAAGGTAGATAACAGGTTAGAAGGCGATAATAAAAATACAAAAGCAGAAAGTATAGAGCATATATACGAGGATCCGTATGCACTTCCTTATAACTCTATGCAGTTAGCTATAGATAATAATAACGACAGTAGGAATGTAAAGTTATCACAAAGTGAAGAACATGTTTATATACCATGTATAAATGATTCTGAATGTAAAGATAGTAATGAAACTTTAGACGATATAAATAAATATATTAGCAATAGCAGTTTACATGAACGACAAGACATAGCAATACAAGTAGAAAACGATGGTGAAAATACTCCTGTTTACTATACCTTAGAAGATAATGATATTATTCAAGAATAAAAATTTTGTTCTAGGACAATAAATGATAAATATATTATTAAGGTTGTTTACATATATATTTTTTATATTGCTATCCTGTTATGCAATAACTTCATTGCCTCAAAGCTCTGTTAATTTAACACGCTCTGCTGAATTTAATCTTAAAAACATTGATGAAATTCTTAAATGTAATGAGTGTTGTATATACAGCAAACATGCAACGATGTGCGATATTTTTTATACTTTTTGTATGACTAAAGTTTTTTATAAAAAAGGAGTATTTTTGCTTACCAAAGATAGTATTTTTAAGGAAAAATGCGAGGGTATTGATGGAATTGACGCATGTGAAAGCAGGGTCTTTAATAGAATAAATAAATATAAAAATAAAACTAATGCAAAAAATATTATATTTATTGTTATGAATAAAGAAGTATTTTTTTTTGATAAAAAATATGTTATTTTAGCTAGTGAGGTTAATTATAACATACAGCAAATAGAAAAGAAATATAATCTTAGTAGTGACATCTCTTTTAAAAAAAATAAATTAGATATAAGCACGAGGTTTAAAGGTGTAGAATTAAAAAAGCGTCCAAAAATTAACCTGAATCTTTTTAAAAATAATTACACAAATATAGAAGTTATAGCTAATAATTATATTTCTATTTTAGGACAAGATAAAGAAAAAATTATTACACTTTATAATAAAGAACTCAAAGAGTCATGCATCAAAAAGTTAAAGTCAACTAGTATTATAGCATTAAACACTACGCTTTCATCAAGTAGTAATTTATTAAATCGAACTTATACTAAAAAACCAGAAGAAATTTTAATTGATTTACCTGTAATTGTTGTCGCTGTTGGTGTTACTGCTGTTATTGTTGGTATTATAGTTATAGTATCAACTTATATTTGTAAAAAATATAACCGACCTAAACCCGAGGCAGATACTAAATTAGAAGTTTGTAATGAAAATGAAAATGAAAAAAGTATGGAGCATATATATGAAGAACCTAGGTTCTATTATGAAAGCGTAGATTTAGGTACGGATTATAAAAAAGATAATAAAAGTTCCGCGATGTTATCGCAAAGTGAAGAGCATGTTTATATACCTTGTAGAAAGGATTCTGATTGTAAAGATAGCAATGCTAATTTAAACGATATAAATAATTCTGCTAGCAATAGTAGTTTACATGAACAACAAGATATAGCGATACAAATAGAAAACGATAGTGAAAATAACCGTGTTTACTATGTATTAGAGGACAGTAATTAAATTGACTTCTAGGCGCTTGTTTGTTTTAACGCAATTGATGTTTTATATTATATATATCTTCAAGTAGAAGGTGTATATATATTTAGTGCACAAAATAAGTTATGTGCATTCTTTTGTGTTTTCTATATATTTTATTGAGTCATAAACAGACACTAATATTTATTCTAGATGTAATGTTTACGGATTTGGTCGGAACGAGAGGATTTGAACCTCTGACCCCCACAACCCCATTGTGGTGCGCTACCAGGCTGCGCTACGCTCCGTTATACCTTAATTGAATCCAGCTTAGTATATTACTGTGTATATGTTTAAAGTCAATATGTGCAATCAATTTGACAAGCATTTAAAGTATTTATAGTGTATAATTAAACAGATAAAAGAAAAATTATGGATTTAAATTTATGGATATAGAGTCAATAGAATCTTCTTTTTTAGTTATTTCTATAATGGCCCTAGTTTTAATAATGCTGTTTATTGTATACGATCTAGCTAAAAAATCTCAAGCTAGTAAATTTGGAACTATAGTATTATTTATATGCTTGTGTTTAGGAATAGCTGGATTTACATTTAAGTTACTATACCTTCTATTTTAAGATAGATTTTCAATTAAAAGGACATATATCGAAGCAGATGCAAATGCTAGATTTCAGGTCAAAAGAAAAGGTTGAATCCAAGGAAAAATACCACGCAATGTATGTGCATTTCAAGCTGTATTAACGATGAGCTAAACATTTAGTTTTGCACCTAGCAAGGCTTATAAGCTTTTATCCTGCGTTATTATTTCTTGATTTAGTCGACACCATACACCTTTTACCTGAAAAGACGTATCTTCAGGTAAAAGGTGTATAACCTGCGAAACACTGCCTTGGCTGAAAACCTGCATTTTCAACTGCTACATGTATATACCAAGTATAAAATGCTTGAATTTACGCAAAACAAAAAACTATAAAATCTAAAATAATAATTAAACTTTAAATATATTTAAAACTATCATTTTTGAGTTTTACAAGTTTTTTAGAGGGTTATAGTAATGTCAAACCGTAAGTATGATCCACATTCAAATGACAGAATATTAAAAAAAGCATCAGCCAATAAAGATACTAATACCAAGGTTAAGCTTGCAGATCGCCGTTGCAATAAGCACCAGTGTGTAAATGTAAATTCAGAGACAGATAATAATATCTTTGCGACTTCTAAAAATAAAAAAGTAGCAAAAAAGCCTAAAATTATAGATGCTATTCAGTTATATTTACAAGAAATCGGATTTTCATCGCTCTTAACCCCAGAAGAAGAAGTTCATTATGCAAGATTAGCCAGACGAGGGGTAAAATCAGGAAAAGATAAAATGATTGAGAGCAATCTGCGCTTGGTTGTAAAAATTGCCAAACGCTATCTCAATAGGGGGCTATCTATGCTGGATTTAATTGAAGAAGGAAACCTAGGTTTAATAAGAGCTGTAGAAAAATTTGACCCCGAGCGAGGTTTTAGGTTTTCTACCTATGCCACTTGGTGGATTAGACAAACAATTGAACGTGCTATTATGAATCAAACTAGAATAATAAGACTACCTATTCATGTAGTAAAAGAGTTAAATGTCTATTTACGAGTTGCTAGAGAATTAAGCCAGCAGCTTGATCACGATCCAAAACCTGAAGATATAGCAAGCATATTAGGCAAGCCCCCTGAGGGCATAAAAAAAATGCTATGGATTAATGAAAAAATATCTTCGGTGGATATACCAATAAGCCCTGATACTGATAAGCTAATTTTAGAGACTATTTCTGATGATAATGAAGTAGATCCAGCTAGTCAATTGCAAGAACAAAATCTTATGTATAATCTTAATTTATGGTTAGATAAACTATCAAAAAAACAATTAGAAGTTCTTGTAAGAAGGTTTGGTTTACGAGGTCATGAAGCCAGTACTTTAGAAAA
This sequence comes from Candidatus Gorgonimonas eunicellae, assembly GCA_929200395.1. Lineage (GTDB taxonomy): Bacteria > Pseudomonadota > Gammaproteobacteria > Pseudomonadales > Endozoicomonadaceae > CAKMZJ01. Next base: position 12,710 of record CAKMZJ010000023.1, read on the forward strand.
AGTAGGTAATGATATAGGTATTACTAGAGAAAGAGTAAGGCAAATTCAAGTAGATGCTCTAAAAGCTTTGAAAAAGATTCTAAAAGAAGAAGGCCTATCAAGTGATTATTTGTTTGATACTAGATAAGCCTCAATTGTTTAAATGCTCTTTTTCTCAAGCCGACTATTATTAAAAAAATTTAACAGCTATACACCTTATATTTAACGGTATATAGCAAAAAAGTGATTTAAAAATATTCTTGTGACTTAATCGAGATCATTTTCTTCATCAAGTTCTTGATTAAGACCATCGTTAACACTTTTATGTCTTGATTTACGCTTTTTGCCCTTAAATTTTAGTATTTGTTTAATGACTTTTTCATGCAATCTATCAATGGCTGCATACATGTCTTTGTTCATAGATGTGGCTTTTATATCTACCCCTCTCATATGGAGCATAAGCTCAGCTATATACTGGATGTTTTCTTTGGTTAATGTTACTTGAGTATTAGTTATACCTGAAAAACTAGCATCGAGTCTATTTGTTATTTTATTTACGTAAGCTCTAAGAGCAGGGGTTAATGCAAGGTGATGACCACTTATATTAGTTTGCATACATCCCTCCGATGTTTTTTTAGTTAAACAAAATTACTTAATTAACAAGATATCTATTAAATAAAAATCATAAATAAAAAAATAATATGATTTTCATTAATAAACAGCCACCTCTATCCAAGTTTTTAACCACATATACATTATTTACTTGAAGTTAGCTGTTTGCAGAAGCTGAAAACCGTAACTTGAAAAAATTGTATAAAAGCTAAAAACCAGATAATATTTATTGCTATACATTACACAATAAAACTTAAATAACCTTACCTACTATAAGTATATGTTCAATATAAAATAATTAAAGGTATTTTAATCAAATTTTTTTTATTATGCATATCATACACAAAGAAATATCTCTTAAGAACTATACTTTTATAATAAATCAAATCCTTTTATCTAGCAATATTATTTTTGTAGTAAAGCGTTTTAAACTGTTGTTTTCTATCTTTTTTATGAGTAGCACAGGCATAAATAAGGGTTTATAGTGCTGCTTTATAAGTGACTATATTCGGCATATCCTAAATTCTATTTAACTTAAAAATATATACCTTAAAGTGCAAGGAGTATATACTCTAGATAAAAATAAATAAAAAGCGTATATTCTTAATTATCTTAAAACAAAACCGAAACATTCATGACAAAATAGGATATCAACTTAGAAGGTTTCATAATGCTATCAACTATCGGAATAAACCAAGCTAAAGAAATACAGCATAACCCTAATTACGATTTACTTTTTACTGAAGAGTTATCTGATAACTTACCCTCTAATATTAAAGGTGTGACAACTAATTTGGGAGCTGTTGCTGTAGATACAGGAGTTTTTACCGGAAGATCCCCAAAAGATAAATACATAGTTAAAGATAAAAACACTGAAAATAAAATATGGTGGGCTGCTGATAATGGTAGCGATAATCATGCGTTATCATATGCGATATGGAAAGATTTAAAGCAGCAGGTAATAGATTATTTATCTGAAAAAAAACTATACGTTGTTGATGCTTTTTGCGGAGCCAACCAGAATACTAGGTTAGCAGTAAGGTTTATTATGGAATTTGCTTGGCAGGCGCATTTTGTGACTAATATGTTTATTAAGCCCACCGAGAACGAGTTAAAAAATTTCCATCCAGATTTTACCGTAATCAATGCTTCTATGTGTACTAATAATAATTGGCAGCAACAGGGATTAAATTCAGAAAATTTTGTTGCGTTTAATTTAACAGAAAACATACAGTTAATTGGTGGAACTTGGTATGGAGGGGAAATGAAAAAAGGAATTTTCTCTGTTATGCATTACATATTACCACAAAAAGGTATTGCAACTATGCACTGTGCAGCTAATGTTGATAAAACCAAAGCAGATGATACCTGTATTTTTTTTGGTTTATCAGGAACAGGGAAAACCACACTTTCTACTGCTGCTAATCGCTTACTAATTGGTGATGACGAGCATGGTTGGGATGACGAGGGTGTATTTAATTTTGAAGGTGGGTGTTATGCTAAGGTATTAGGTCTTAATAAAGAAAAAGAACCAGATATCTTTAACGCGATTCGCAAAAACGCTTTGTTAGAAAATGTGGTGGTTGATGCATCTGGAGTAATAAACTTTGATGATAATTCTAAAACAGATAACACAAGAGTTTCTTACCCCATAAATCATATAAAAAATATAGTAAAGCCTAAATCAAAAGCAACTCATGCAAAAACTGTTATTTTTCTTACAGCAGATGCTTTTGGAGTATTGCCACCAGTTGCATTATTAGATATAAATCAAGCTATATATCACTTTTTATCGGGGTATACCTCTAAACTAGCAGGAACAGAAAGAGGCATATCAGAACCAACTCCAGCTTTTTCTACCTGTTATGGAGCAGCATTTTTAACTCTTGATCCGACAATATATGCTCACGAACTAGCAAAAAAAATGCAACAGCATAATACCAAAGCTTACTTAGTTAATACAGGGTGGAATGGTAGTGGCAACAGAATTCCGTTAAGCCAAACTAGAGCGATTATAGATGCTATTCTTGATGGTTCTATAGGTCAAGCAACTATAACTAAAGTTCCCTATTTTAATTTGTCTATTCCTACCAGCTTAAACAATGTAGATGACACAATTTTAATTCCAGAAAATACCTATAAAAATAGTAAAGACTGGCATACTAAAGCAAAAAAATTAGCAGGGTTATTCGCTGATAACTTCAAAAGGTTTGCCAATACTAAAATAGGTAAAGAAATAAACGATAGTCTTATAGGTTAAACTAGATCTAGTGCTTCGTATTGCTTTTGCATTTGCTTCAAGCTTTTTTTAGAGATACCACCTAGCAAAGTTATAGCGTTTTTTAATCTAGAGCAAGCTAAAGCCTTGCCTAAAATTTCGATAGAATCCATAACTGACCAAGAATCACTAGTTCCTGCAATAGCAACAAAAAGTGGGAAATTAAACTCACCTAGTTTTATCTCTAACTTTGTTGCTAGTGCTTTAATAACAGCTAAAATATTTTCACGATTCCATACCGACATGGTTTCAAGTTGCCATAATGAGAACTGTAGAATAGTTTTTATTTGTTCTGTTGTTAGCTTTTTATGGGTAAATGCTTCAGGTTGGAGTTTTAAATCACCAACAAGCATAAAGTTAGCTATATGTCCGAAATCACTTATTTTGTTTACTCGTTGTTTAGCGAAATCTAAAAATTTATCTAGATATTCTTTATTGAAATATTTTGCTGTTAATTGTGCAAAAAATTGTTCATTAGTTAAATTCTCGCGTATCCACCGGGCATTTAACCATTCTAGTTTTTCTTTATCAAAAATAGGACCGCCTAGGGATATTCTAGAGATATCAAAGCATTGCTGCATTTGCTCAAGAGTGAACTTTTCTTCTTCGTTAGGCATTGACCAGCCTAAATTAGCTAAATAGTTAATTAGAGCTTCAGGTAAAAAACCCATATCGCGGTAATAATTGATACTTGTTGGATTTTTGCGCTTTGATAGCTTGCTTTTGTCTGGATTACGCAATAATGGCATATGGCATAATTCAGGCATTTCCCAGCCAAAATATTCATACAAAAGCTTATGTTTTGGTGCAGAATTTAGCCATTCTTCGCCTCTAATTATATGAGTAACTCCCATTAAGTGATCGTCTACAACATTAGCTAAATGATAAGTTGGCAACCCATCTGTTTTCATTAATATTTGCATGTCGACATTATGCCAGCTAATAGCTATTTCGCCACGTAGCATATCTGTTATTTGGCATTCGCCTGTTTCTGGTTTTTTCATTCTAACAACAAAAGGCAAGCCTTGGTTCTGTTTTTCAGCAATTTGTTGTTCAGTTAGCTTTAAGCAGCAACCATCGTAGCCGGTATTTTCTTTGTTTTCTTTTTGTTGTTGGCGTAGAGTGTCTAACCTTTCAGGGGTGCAAAAACACTTAAAAGCATGGTTGTTCTTTAATAATAAATCGGCATGCTGTTGATATATTTGTTTGCGTTCGCTTTGTCTGTACGGGCCATGTTCTCCGCCTACATCTGGGCCTTCGTCCCAGTCAAGACCCAGCCATTTTAAAGAGTTTATAATTTCTATTTCAGCTTGTTTGGTACTGCGAAGTTGATCGGTATCTTCAATTCTTAAGATAAATTTGCCGCCTTGTTGACGTGCAAACATCCAATTAAATAATGCTATGTACGCTGTTCCTACATGGGGATCACCAGTAGGAGAAGGTGCTATGCGTGTGCATATAGACATGTGATAAATCCACTTATTAATAAAA
>CAKMZJ010000023.1:17169-25880 GCA_929200395.1 Candidatus Gorgonimonas eunicellae
TGTATAAGAATGTTATATTTTTTCACCATGCTTATAAATTCACAATATGGTTATAGCATAGAAACAAACAGCACTTCTTATATTGTCAAATACCTAAGACAAGACTTTAAAAACCTTTGTAATATGGTGCTTCAATCAGAAGATGACATTGTCAATTTTACCTCAGATAAAATACACAACGAGTTTAAACAACAGATAGAAAATAAAACTACGCCACTCAAGATAAGATTGTGTTTAACAAAAGCTGATATAGACTTAGAATGCCCTTACCCGCCAACATATTCAAAAAATTTTGGATTGTTTTATATGCCTGAAGGGGTCTCAGCTTCTAAAAAGTATATTTATAATGCTAGCAAAATACCAATAACAACAGGTTATTGCGTAGCTGCTGAAGGACCTAATCATGAAACCTTTGAAAATTTTATTGCTTTATTAGGAGAAATAGAGGCTAGGATATCTATATCTTTAGTTAGTCAGCATGAATTTTTAGCTGTGAGAAACAAGAGGATATCTAATTTGTTGGCTACTAATACAGATGAATATTTTATTAATGAAGTAAAATCTGAAGTTGATCCTAATGTAACTATACGTGATAACCATAGTATAAAATTAATAGATTCTTACACATATGACGAAGCTTTTTTAGAGTATGAACTATTTTTAATTAATAACAAATATCATTTACGGATATATCATACTAATTGGCTAGATGACGACTATGCTAGCTTAAATAAACTTGTGCAAATAGTTGTTTTTATAAAAGCAATCAAACAATTAGATGCTTTTAAAGACAGTAAACATTCTCCTGCGGTTGTTGCTAATTGCAACGCAGGAGTAGGAAGAGCTGGAGCTTTTATTTCTATATGGAGCTTAATAGACAATTATCTCAATAATCAACAAATACCAGATGTTAATGAGTTTATTGTCAATGCAAGAAATTATAGAAGCCATTTTGTTTATAACAGTAAGCAGTATGGAATGATAAAATATTTATCACAAAATTTATCAAAGTACCTAGATAAATAACCTTTTTGTTTATAAACTTTTTTTCTTGGGGTTTTTAACTAAAAAGTCCTTATTAATTGGTTGATTCGATGATAGCACTAAAGCAAAGCTTACTTTTTCGTATATTTTGTATATCATAATCAAGCCACATGATATCAAAGGTATATTTCTATTTTCTTGTTGTCTGTATACTGTGAGTATATCGCCTTCTGTTAAACCATCTTGCTTGCCCTTGCCTATAATAACCGAATCGTTGCGAGAAAATTTCGATTTATCTTGCAATCCTGAAAGTATCACACTATTAACTTGGGGCTCTGGAGACTTAGGGTTAAACATAGTAGTTATTTTATCTGTGCTGTCGGCAAGTAAAATATCTCCTGGTTTTATTTCTTTATTGTTTTTTAATATTTTACATTGAGAATATTTACCTTGTTGTTGCTCTACTTGTACCTCTCCTATATTATGACCAACAATTCCTAAAACTTCAGAGGTTATTGGATTTTTTAATACATCACCTTTACGATAAACCTTATAGGTTTTATCCAGCTTAACATCACCAGTGACAAATATTTTATCTCCAGTAAAAGCGACAGTTTTGTTATTATCAATACTATCTATTTTAGGAAATACTTTATTTTTATCTTCTGTCTCAAAAATAGTATTTTGGCTAATCATAGTTTCTATTTTACTACGTGGTATTGTAGGTATAGCGTTTTCGCTTGGATCTACTCTAACATGGGGGCTTAATCTAATAACTCTGCCAATCTTTCCTCTTTTGCTTACATAAATTTTAGGCTTGCCATTATCGTATTCTAATTTAATACAGTCTTCAGGGAAAATAAGATCAGAGTTTTTAATTCCAGAATTAGTTTGCCACACTTGAGGCCACATCCATGGTGAGTCTAAATACATATTTGCTATATCCCACAAGGAGTCCCCTTTTTTTACTATATAATTATATGGAGCATCCTTTTTTATAACCTCAGCACTAGTTAAGCCACTAGTTAACACTAAAAAAACTATAATTATAAATCTGCATAATATTGCCATGAGATGCATCCTGTATTGTATAGTAAGTTGTTTATTCTTTTAATATTTATACGGCAGTAGCTCTTTCTTGTTGAACAATTGATCGACATATCGATGTTTTAGAAATTATAATCGCCAATTGGAGCCATTTTCAGTAAATCAATAATGAGTAATCTATAAACGGTTAGTAGGCTTTCTTTATTATGGCCTGTTCTTCTACCATTTACATACCATACGGGAGATTTATCGTGAATATTATAAACAGTTAAATCAACCCCTAGGCAATGCTCTTTAGATTGATTAATTTCGTGCATGTTAATGTTAGCGTATATTGCAAAATCAGCTTTTTTTATTTTAGCGAAATCAAGGGTAGTTTTTATGTATGTTTGTTCATTGCTGTATTTTTCTAATAATTTACGGTTTTTTTCGTCTGTTAGCTTTGAATTAACTATACCGTAAGTTGGTAATTGTACACTTAGCATTCTTTCAAATTGCACTAGCGTGCTATCTGTAATATCAACGCTAGTATTAGTTCTAAAAGGAAGGATAAGCCAGGGTGCAAACCCTGGGATACCTTTGGAAAACACTATATTAGATCCCGTGTTTTGAAAAACCCCGCAACTATACAGCAAGCTTATACAAAAAAATACAACAAAAATACAATTTATTTGCTTGGTAGTTACTAATAGCACGTCTTTATTTATCTTCATATCTAGATAATTTATGTTGATTAATTTTCAACCATTGAATAGCTATAATGGCTGGAGCATTATTTATATCTCCAGCGTCAAGCATAGAATATATTTTATCAACTGGAAATACATGTGTTTTAATATCTTCATTTTCAGCAGCGATACCTAAAACTTCACTAACATTTCTAGCGTTAATCAACGCACAGTGTAAAGACATTTTTTCTGTAGAGTATCCAGGGCTTAAAAGCACATCTGCAATATGAATAACTTGCTCAGGCTTATAATTCGCTTCTTCTACAATCTCACGTTTTACTGCATCTACTATAGTTTCATTGTTTTCAACAAAACCAGCTACTATTTCTAGCAACCAAGGATCGTCATTATTAATAAAAGCCCCCATTCTAAACTGCTCTATCATTACTACAGCATTTTTTTGGGGGTCGTAAAGGATTACTCCTATAGACTTAGGTAATAAAACTAATTCTCTATATATAGGGTTGGTATTTTTCCCTGAAAACATTGTGTGTTGTATTTTATATTTATGAACATGCAGGAATCCATGATGCAAAGCCGACCTTCCTAAGCATCTGACATCACTTTTACCTAAACCAGATAGTTTCATATTATTTCCTAAAGTATAAAATATTTGTTTAAACTACAATTAACTTAATTTAGCAGATTATCGCTTTTAATAACATCTACAAGTTAATAAGTTAATTTAGTGTCTATAAAAATATTTACAAAAGGATAAATATGTACCTTTAATTATAAAGTATAGAATAAAAATTATTTTTTATGAAAATAGATTTTTTTAATGAACAGCATTTTTTGTGTATGTACACAGGTAGGCACAAAAAATGCTTTGTGGGTGGTTTTAATAAATTGAGGTTAGGTTAGCTAATTTCAATACTAAAGTTTTTTCACCGATGCTTTGGTCAAATTTTATCGTGATTTTTTCTTGTTCTCCAGATCCGCTAGAAGCAGCAACAACGCCATCTCCAAATTTTGGATGCCTAACTTTAGTACCTGTTTTAAAGATAGATTTATATTTTTTTTTGGTATTAAATTTAAAATTTCTTTTACTGTTCACCGACACTTTGCTAGTTAATTTAACATGCTCTAGCAATTCTTCAGGTATTTCTTTAATAAACCTAGATGGCTTGCTATTTCTATTATAGCCATATAATGTGCGTATTGAAGAATAACTAATATATAAGTATCTCATTGCTCTAGTAATAGCTACATAGCACAAACGTCGTTCTTCGTTAATATTATTTTCTTCTACTGCGGGTCGGCTAGGAAATATATCTTCTTCCATTCCGGTAATAAAAACATGTTTAAACTCAAGCCCTTTTGCCGAGTGCATTGTCATTAACTGTACGCAATCTTGTTGTTTATCAGTTTTATTTTTGTTATCTAGTGCCACATGATCAACAAATTCACAGATTTGTTCTTTAGTATCAGTTACACCTTCTTCCGTCATGCTATTGGCAAATTGACCGCAAGCGTTAACAAGTTCTTCTAAGTTTTCTATTCTGGTAATTCCAGATGTGTTATCTTTTTTATAGTGCTCAATAATTTGCGATTTAATAATTACTTGTTTAACTAAATCTGTAAAAGATAGTTGTTGTAGCTGTTCTCTAAAATATAGAATCAACTCTTTAAAAGCTTCAAGCTTGCTAATAATATTTGTCGGGGTATTGCTATCAGCTAATAATCCGGTAAGACTTAGCCACATTGAATTATTAGTGTTTTCAGAGTTTTCTCTGATTTTTTCTACTGTTTTTTCTCCAATGCCCCGCGGAGGAAAATTAATAATTCTTTCTAATGCTAGGTTGCTGTCTTCAAAGCAAATTACCCGTAAGTAGGCGATAACATTTTTCACTTCTGCTCTATCGAAAAAACGGCTACCGCCATATATTCGATAAGGCACAGAGTTTTGCACTAGTAATTCTTCTAGTAATCTTGATTGTGCATTTGACCGATACAATACTGCTATATCTTGCCATTTGTCGCCTTTAGCAGCTATTTTTTTGACATAATTAGCGATATAAATAGCTTCGTCGTTATCATCTACTGCTGCATATATCTTAATTTTTTCGCCTTCAGCTAGTTTAGATGTTAGCTGTTTATTAAAACGGTCTTCGTTATGAGCAATAACTGCATTAGCAGCTTGCAAAATATTAGAACTAGAACGATAATTTTGCTCAAGCTTAATTGGTGTTATATTGTTGCAATCTTTGACAAAGCTGTGCATGTTGTCTATACGAGCACCACGCCAACCATAAATAGACTGATCGTCATCGCCAACAGCCATTAAATTGTTGTTGTCTCCTGAGAGTAAACGCAACCAAGCATATTGCAAGCTGTTGGTGTCTTGAAATTCATCTACTAAAATATATTTAAATTTTTCTTGATATTTTTCTAGTAGCCACTTGTTGTATAAAAATAATTCATGAACTCTTAACAGTAGCTCAGAAAAATCAACGACAGAGTTCTGCTGGCAATATATACTATAACGTTTGTATATTTCTACTTTTACTTTTATGTCGTATCTGTAACCAGGGTTAATATGACTAGCTCTTAAGCCTGAGTCTTTTTTGCTATTAATAAATGATAGTATTTTTTTAGGAATGTATCGTTGGTCGTCTAAGTTCATTTCTTTTATTATTTTTTTAACTATACGAAGTTGGTCGTCTACATCTATTATTTCAAAGTTGTCGCTTAGATTAGCATACTTGCCGTGTCTTCTAAGTAGCCGATGGGCTATACCATGAAATGTACCAACCCAAATGCCTTGAAGGTCATCGCCTAATAGATTGCTAATTCTCTGACGCATTTCGTTAGCTGCTTTGTTAGTAAAAGTTACAGCTAAAATAGCAGACGGGTTTATATTGTAGTTTTTTATCAACCAAGCTATGCGGTGAATTAAAACCTTAGTTTTACCACTTCCAGCACCCGCTAATACTAACTGGCTTTCTAGAGGTGCAGATACAGCCTTTCGTTGAGCAGTATTAAGAGATTCTAATAAATAGCTATTATTCATAAAAAAAACCTAGAAGAGCGTCTTATAGAAGCTACTTTTATTAGTATATAATTACGATTGTAACTATATAGTTATTATTGAAAAGTAGCTTCCGTGTCAAAAATTATTACTTATATTTATTTGCGCTTCATAGCAGCAAAAAATTCCAGGTTTGTTTTTGTGTGTTTCATGCGATCTAACAAAAATTCAATTGCCTGAATTTCATCCATTGGATGTAGTATCTTACGTAAAATCCAGGTGCGTTGCAAGTCTTCTTCGCTATTAAGTAAATTTTCACGTCTAGTACCAGAACGGTTAATATTAATAGCAGGGAATACACGCTTTTCTGCAGCTTTACGATCTAGGTGTAATTCTAAGTTACCTGTTCCTTTAAATTCTTCGTAAATTACTTCATCCATTTTAGATCCGGTATCAACAAGAGCTGTCGCTAAAATAGTTAAACTGCCGCCGTCTTCTATGTTTCTTGCGGCTCCGAAGAATCTTTTAGGTCTTTCTAATGCGTGAGCATCCACACCACCAGTTAATACTTTACCAGAAGAAGGAATAACAGTATTGTATGCTCTTGCTAGACGAGTCATGGAATCTAATAAAATCACGACATCTTTCTTATGCTCTACTAAGCGTTTTGCTTTTTCAAGAACCATTTCTGCTACTTGAACATGTCTTGTTGGTGGTTCGTCAAAAGTAGAAGCTACTACTTCTCCAGCTACCGAACGTGTCATTTCGGTTACTTCTTCAGGGCGTTCATCTATTAGCAATACTATTAAGTGGCATTCTGGGTTGTTACGTGCAATATTGCAAGCAATGTTTTGTAACATTAAAGTTTTACCGGCCTTAGGAGGAGATACAATTAATCCACGCTGACCTTTACCTATAGGTGCTACTAAATCGATAATTCTACCAGTTAAATCTTCAGTAGAACCATTGCCGGTTTCCATTGTTAATCTGTCTTGTGGAAATAACGGTGTTAAGTTTTCGAATAAAATTTTGTTACGTGCGTTTTCTGGTTGTTCAAAGTTAATAGCGTTTACTTTTAATAAAGCAAAATAACGTTCGCCATCTTTTGGTGGTCTGATTTTACCAGAAATAGTGTCGCCTGTTCTTAAGTTAAAGCGTCGTATTTGACTCGGTGATACATAAATATCGTCGGGGCCAGCAAGGTAAGAGCTGTCTGATGAGCGTAAAAAACCAAAGCCGTCTTGTAATATTTCTAGAACGCCGTCGCCGTATATGTCTTCACCGCTACGTGCGTGCCTTTTAAGGATAGAAAATATTACATCTTGCTTACGTGAGCGAGCAAGGTTGTCTAGGTTCATTTCATTAGCTATTGCTATTAATTCAGAAACAGGTTTTTTCTTTAATTCTGTTAGATGCATAGTTTGTATGTGGTTTTTGAGTGTTAAAATTGAAAGGAAACATGCCATTGTTATTGCAGAGGAATCAGAATTTAATTGGCTTTCTTATCGGTTAGATTGTTCAGCCGAGCAAAATTATTAATTGAATTCTGCTAGGTAATCCTTAGTTAACCAACAAATGTTGATGATGTTTCTGCGTTTTTATGTACCATGAGTAAAATACCGCGTCATATGCAAAATAACCAAGAGAGATATTAATGTCAAGTAAAAGGCGGGATTTAGTCTGCCTAATAATGGAAGTTGGTAAAACTTTATTATGGTTAGCATTAGACTATCGAGATAATTCTAGGATATTCACTGCATAGTCAATCATATTATAGCATTATTATTAAATTTGCAATAAGTATTTTCAATTTAGTGCAAAATACTAAAGCCACCAGCTGTGGATTCTATCATACCGTGTAGTTCCATTTCTGTTAGTATAGCTGCTAAATCGCCAGCTTCAAGCTCTAATTGCATATTAATTTCATCTAAACTTACCACATCTTTGCCAATACAACTAATAATTTTTTGCTGTAAAGGGTCGGGTTGTTGTCGATGGAGCTCATCATTTGCTAAGCATAAGTCTAATTCATGAGCTAATTCTAGTAAAATATCATCTGGGCTTTCAGTTAATAAAGCACCATCTCTAATTAATTGGTGACAACCTCTATTTAGCGGATTTAAAATTGAGCCAGGCACTGCAAATACTTCTTTACCTTGCTCTAAAGCTAAGTTAGCCGAAATTAACGAGCCACTAGCAGCAGCTGCTTCTATTACCAAAACCCCTAAGCTTAACCCAGTAATTAGTCGATTACGCCTCGGAAAGTTACCAGCTATAGGTTGAGTATTTAACGGAAACTCACTTACTACAGCGCCATGAGTTGCAATAGCATTATATAGGCTATTGTGGCGACGTGGATAAGCAATATTTACTCCACAACCTAAAACTGCAATAGTTTTACCTGCTGTAGCTAAGGCGGCAGCATGAGCAGCAGCATCGATCCCCAACGCCATGCCACTAGTTATAGCTAAACCATAATTAGCTAAATGAGTTGCAAATATTTTGCAGCATTGCAAACCAACCGCTGATGCTTTACGACTACCAACTATGGCAATTTGCGGACTAGCTAGTAATGAAGCATCGCCAATTACATACAGTACTGGCGGTGCATCAGCTAGTTGCTTTAGTTGTGCAGGGTAAGCTTCGCATTCTTTAGTAATTATATAGTGCGAGTTATGAGCATAATACCAGTTTTTAGCTTCTGTTAGTTTATGATTAACCGCAATACTGTTAGCAGTTGCTAGTGCTTGTTGCACTCTTGCAGGTAATTGCTGTAACTCGTTAGCACTAGCATTTAATACCGCACTGGCGCTACCAAACTTGTTTATTAGCTTGGTAACTGTTATGGGACCGATATCCGCTAATAACGACAACCTGATTAACGCTGCTTTAGTTTGCCAACTTTTATTAGTTGCAACCATGTAACCTAACCCTTGTCATCAGTTAAAAAGAACTACTTAATTATTCTAAATCGCAAATAA
>CAKMZJ010000024.1 GCA_929200395.1 Candidatus Gorgonimonas eunicellae
CTTCCAGTACTAGGTAGTTATACCAAACATCTTAATAAGAATATTTTTTACTTTATTAGTTAGCATAATTACGATAATAGAAAAAATAATTAATAGAAATAGGGTTTCAATTTCTCCGTGTTTATCAATAATAGATGAGATGTAATTATTTATTAGGTCTGGAATTATGGAAGATGCTATATAAAAAATTATAAACTGGGTTGCACTATATGCTCTAGATACTATAACAGAAATCATACCTATAAAAATGGTGTATGAAAAACCAAAGAATACATAATGGAGAGCACTAAAAAAAAATATATATCGTATATCAGCGATATTAATTCCGCCTAAAAGAATTAATAGAATACCAATTAGTGAAGAAATTGCACCATAGGTTAAGGATTTAACCATACCTATTTTTAGAGCGATAAATCCAGCAAAAAAAGCACCAATTAATTGTGCTATTGGTGCTATCTTATCTTTTAAGTAGTTAATATCCTCTATATTATAATGCTTAACGCCAAAAAAACTATCAGATATAAAATCACCTGTAATTTCAGGTATACGATATACTATAACTAAAAGAAATAATGGCATTGCACTTTCTTTAAATTTAATAAAAAAATCAGTAAAAAAATTAGTGCTAATACTAGCACATAGATGATGCGGAATTAGTTTTAAATAATCTATAAAATAAAATACTATGATTATACAAATTAGAGCTACTACAATGCTTGAGACATTTTTTAAATAATCTATAAAGGAAGTAGACAAGCCTTGTAAAACCAGATTAGGATGAACGCTTTCAAAGAGTTGATTATATAAAAATGAGTATATAGAGATAAATGCTACAATGCATAAAACATAAAGAGTAAATGTTTTATAATAGTCGTATTTAGAATAACCTAATAAATTTAAGTCTTCATCATTTTCAGGGGATTTTATATAACAAGTTGTAATAATTCCTATTACTGCCACAATAGATATAGAGATAAAATATATAGACCAAACTCTAAAATCATAGTGTCCATAAACTCCCATATAGCTATCTATAGCATCAAAAAGAATGTCACATGTATGGTTGCTTAATGTATAACCAAGCATAAATGCGGCAATCATTAAAGGTTGTAAGTTTTTAGTCCCTGACTCTATTCTTATAGCATTTATTAATATTAAATTCATAGATGTAAATATAGCTAATATTATAATAAAGAAAGAAAAGAGAGTGAAATATTTTTCTGGATTAACCATAGATAATATTAAAATGACTATAAAAGAGCATATTTGAGAGCAAACAAACCAACTTCGACGCCTGCCTAATATAGAGTTTAAAAATGGCAGCTGTACTCTATCTACTAAAGGTGCAAAAATAAAGCGTAAGCTATATATAATTAATGGCAGCAAGAATATCATAGTATCTTGATCATATACTAAATGCGTTTGCTCAATAATATCATCAAGGTTTTTAAATATAATGAAGTAAGATGAATATATACTAAAGCCTAATAAAAAAATAGCAATGACTCTATCGTATACTAACATTGATAAAAAATGTGTTATTGAGTTTTTATCATGCTTATTTTTACCTACCATAAAACAGCTCCTGTGAATAACACTCGCAATAATTTAACGTGTATAAAACTTAAAAGCTAAATTGCTAAAAGTATGCAATAGTAACCATGTATAATTATAGCTTTATTTATTGCATGAGAAGGGAATAAATATAAAAGTTGTAATTTTTATATTTTTGTGGCTGAATGAGAAACAAAAACTATATTATAAATATTATTTTCACATGAAACTATTTGAGCAAGTAGATGAATCATAAACAATTGTTGTCTTGTTTATTATATAAATTTCTTTGTTGTTATTAGCGATTGTTTTTAGTTTTTCTCCTGTAGGTAGTGTGAGTTCTGGAGAAATTTCAAGTAATGGCAATAATACAAAATCTCTAAATCTTAACTGAGAGTGAGGTATGGTTAAAGTTTGGCTGTTTAATATTAGGTTATCATATAACAATATATCTAGATCTATTATTCTAGATCCCCAGCGTTCATTACAAACTCTACCATGGTTAAATTCTATGTTTTTTAAAGATTTTAGTAAGATGACAGGTGATAAAGAGGTAGATATTTTAATTACGATATTGGCATAATCAGGGTGGTTTTTAAAATCTAAAGGCTTAGTTTTATATAAACTTGAGTGTGAAAGTAAATTAGTTTTAGGTAGATAGTTAATAGCCTTGATTGCTTTTTTTACTTGAAAAGGAGGGTTGTTTAAGTTGCTTCCTATAGCTATATATACTATTGATGACTTACTATTCATATAGTAGTGACCATTAATATGTAGTCATAACTTGTGTCCATGTTTATGCCCATTAATGTGTAGGTAAGATCATTTTTATAAACGCTATTATTTGCATGAAAAGGGTATACAAAAAAACACCATATGAAGCATTATAACTAGAATAATAGGAAATACAATATTTTACATTTTTTATTTAATTGAAGTTGGGTATTTCTAATTGCCACATCATGTATATACCATCCATGGTTTAATGATATTATGATGACATTTTTTTAAAGCTAGCTGCACTTTTTAAAAATGTATCTCCTAATATTAAATTAGCACTTAAGCAAAAATCTTCTATTGTGCAGACTTTGTCTTGTATATCAATAGGAATAAACAGATCTTGTAATATACGAATTTTATATTCCATATCCTTATTTATATCTTCTATAGATGTATCATCATTAACAACTGTTGATTCTGTTTTTAAGCCTTTATCATCTGTTTTAGATATATCATTGCTCATAAAATTTTTGCATTCTTCTACAGCAACTGCTAATTTAGAAGGTAAATCTTTAAGTTTTTTATTGTTAGTAATTATGGTTCTATTTAAATTAGAATCTAATACTACTTTATAGTTTCCTGCGATGTAGTCTCCATATGTTATTTTAACTGCACGCCAATCCATTTTAATGTATTTATTATATCCCAATAAGTCATTACAATTTTGATTTTCTAAATCATAACAAAAGTTTGCTATTGACTGATAACATTCTGGAGGGTAACCGTATATTGTAGCAAACCCAAACTTAAAATCATAAGGGAAATGATTAAGTTCAGTTATTATTTTTTCTAATACTTTTTTATCTGTTGCTGTTGGTTTATATTGTTCATTTATTTTAAGGTGTTGTCCATTACAATTGTGATGATTTCCATGACGGTTTGTTTTTTTTTCAAATACTAAATAAAAAGTATCATGTTCTTTAAATTTGGGTATATTTGTTAACTCATCAACATGTTTTTTTATTGTATATGAGCTAAAATATTTATCATATGCAGACCCTCTTATAGATATCTGTTTATAGAGGTTGTGTGCGTTTTCTACCATTTGTTGCACTGTTATTTCGGTATTAATTGTATCTTTTATTGGAGATTTATTTATAGTTTTATTGAGATTATCTAAGAAAGTATTGAATACATGAATCTTATTTTCTATAGGTTGTAGTGGGTCAAAGATTGCCTCTCTAGTTTGTACTATATTTGTAGCTAGTGAACTGATAAAATTAAAATCAGGACAGTTATGTTCAATAATATTTAAAGTGTTATCATTATTGGCAATAACATCGTAATTTCCTGAAAGAAAATTATTATACTTCATTTTTACAGCTCGTAGATAAAAACGTTCTTTATTTGTTAACATTTCAAAATAATATGTTTGTAATTCTTCTAATGGTTTATCTTGTATTTGGTAGATATATTTAGATACAGGTTGATACTCTGTTATATTATAGTTTTCATATAAATCTTGTATTCTATTAAATAAATTTAAGATAATATCCTGTTTAGTTGGTTCACCTGCTAACCAGTCATTATTTAATTCAGGTAATTGACTTGATATTAGATAATAATTAGATAATACAGCTTGTTCTATATATTTGTTTTTTTGAAAGGTTATATTAAGAAAGTTTATTTTTGTCTTATCGAAAAGTAAAAAAATATCATCGTTATCATTCAAAAAATTTTCTGCTGTATCGTCTATTTTTTTTACAGAATGATGATAAAAAGCTTTTTCATGTATCTTCTCATAAAATCTTTTTTGAGCTAGAACTTCTTTGGGCTCATCATTATTATATTGTGATATAGATGTCAATAATTGACTATTCATAAATATACCTATTTATTTTTAGTATTAAAGGAAAAAATAATATTTTAATGCCATCTAGGGGTTATTAAAAAAATCTACTTCATCGTTAAAACACCTAGAAATGTACTTGCACTCCTGCGGTATTTTGCCTTGAATTAAACCATTTTACTTAGCCCTGAAACCTAGCATTTTCATCTTCCACGTGTATATATAATAAAATACATAAGATTTAAAAAATATATTTTTTTTACGATGTAATAGATTGTAAAATTATATTAAAATTCCATATTTAATTGCTATTAATTTAAATATGTTAGAGTTTCTATCTTAATAGTTCATATGGTCCATTAATGTATTTATAATGTTTTATATTTAAGAAAATTTATATTTGTTAGTGAATATTATTATGTAGATATGTTATCATATTGCACTACAAAAGCATTAAAACCAAAATTACTATAAAGTATATAATCGGCTCTATTTTAAATTGAACAATAAGACAAATTTTTTATAATGACACCAATAAATAATCAAACTACGAACAGTTTAACTATAAATATTACACAATTAAAAAATGTTTATAGTGCTAATAAACAAAATTATTTAGACAATAACCAGTTTGCAAATAAAAATACGATAGATGCCAGTATATTAACATATCAGGTGAAAAACGCAGGTATAACTTTTCCAACTTTAGAAGCTAGTATAATATCTAATAATTATAATGTTTTTAAAGATATTCTTTATGCTGATAAAAACATACAACAGGAAGTAGTAGATAATAGGATAGTGACTAAATATATAAAGTTAATAATATACAATAATGCTAAGGAGTGTCTTGTAGAGTTACTAAATTTCTTAACTAGGAAAAAACTTAATAAAGTATTAGAGAAGCAACCACGTCTTTATAGTTATATCTGTGATAATCAGCAACTTAGAGAATTGGTTTTAAAAAATCATTATTTTGTAATAGGATATCGTGGAATATACGATATATTATTTTATGCTATTTCAGTAGATAATAAAGCTGATGCTCTTAGGGCTTTCGAGGTTTTGCTAACTAAATTTCCTCTACACTATGCAAGCAATAAATGTACTAGTAAATATTATAACCCGATTATATATGCTATTGAGCAGGATAAATTTAATATTTTCCAAGAGTTAATTAAGATTGCACCTAGATTTTTTGTCACACTTCCAGGAAATAACATTACATCTCTTATAGCCGCAGCATCTAATAAAAATAGTAGTTTTTTAGAATGTTTACTACAACATAAGCATCAAGACAATGTTGTAAATTACCAAGAGCAATTAAAAATGTCGCTATCGATAGCGATAGATAACAAGAATAGTGAAAACATTAAAATATTAATAGATCATGCTCCATTAATTGTGTTTGAAAAACTAGCTAACAAAGATGAAACTATAATAGCAACACTTTTTAAAAAGCATCCTGATTATTTTGTAGTGGCTATTGATAATAAAATAATCGCAAATCATATAATTAACCCCATCTTTTTTAATGAATTTATAGTTGAAAAAAATCATGTTGCGTACAAATTATTAGTATCTTTAAAAAAACAAACTGTAGCTACTAAATTAAAGCTAGACAACAACAAAAAAATACTGGTTAATAATAGTAATAGCCGTATAGTAGATGCTTTAGTTGATTATAAAGTTAAAACAAAAAAATCTTCTATTGATTATATAAATGTCGATTCATATTATATAGAAAATGTAAATTCAAAGATGCTAGATTTAGTATCTTCTATATTGCCAAAACTAAATAATTTGGCGGTTTATGTTAAAAGTAAACAGTATTATAAATCATCTATAATAACGAATAAAGTTTTTTCTTATGGTGACGAAAATGCAAGCATTTCTTTAATTAATTGGTTAATTAAACTTGGAGTGCCGCAAATTAAGATTATTATTTCTCCACCAGATAATTCAACTCCAGATAGTAGAAGATATTTATCAAAAGCAGCAAAAAACGTTTACAAAAAACAAAAGCTTTTTTGCTTAAAAAAAATATCGCGTTTATTCCCGTTAATAAAATATAATAGTATTAAACCGCAAAAAATAACAACATCAGGAGTTAAATTACATGTAGGTTTTGTTGATGATAATAGCTTTATGGATAATTATTTTTATACTAATAATCATGTATCTATAAAAAAATATAATGGCTATAGAAAGTTAATAAAATATAATGGAGTAGTTATTAGCTTTTCAGCTCCTGAGTTTTATAATGAGCTAGTTGCAGATGATTTGATAATAATAAAACCGTTTGCTTTTGCTAAAAAATGTGAGCAAATAAATACCGATTTATATGTAGATGCAAAAAATAAATCTCTTTACTCTAATATTAATAGCCTTGCAAATACCACTTGTAGTATAATCCCTGAAGTTAAAACTAATATTGAATTAAAATATAACAGTGAGAATTATATATTAGAATGGCTTACAGCCGCATTAGCTAATATTGAACATGGATCTAATATTGCTAACATAATAAACTTAATATATTTATATTTTAACAAAAATAAAATTGATCATTCTCTTGTATATGGCATACACCATAATAATGTTAAAGATAATGCATATAATATCATTAGAGATTGGATTGCCGTCCTAGATAGTTTCAGGTCTAGCCGTGATACTGCTACAGTATTATCACTTTTTTCTAACAATTTATTTCTAGATATAGACGTGATAACCTATAATAGAAATGATATAATTTTTTTATCATTATATAGTAATAATATATTAGCTGATTTTAGCTTAGCTATTGCAGAAAAAAAGATAATAATTTTTAATTTTTCACCTCTACCAAAGCAGGTTTTTCAATTTTTAATTAAAAATGCTAATTTGCCTATGTTAACCGAAGGAGCTAATACCACTAGTTATTTATTGCAAGAAGGTATGCCTTATTTATCACTCCTTCCTGATTATACGACACATGTTCCTTACAGTATGGGAGACCCGTTACAGAGCTTTCTTATAGAGTCTTTGTCTTATAAATTGGTTATGAGTTCGTACTTTAAAATGCAATTGAAAACTTTACATAGTTTAGTAGAACAAAAACAATATATTGCAGCGAAAGATTTTATAGAGAGTTTAATATTGCAAGATAAAAAGCATCCGCATGCTTTATCTTATTTATGGAAAGCTCCAACAGATGATTCTATAACAGCAGCCAAAATTACTGCGTATAAATTAATTACTAAAGGAGAAAAGCTAAGCCCCAATGCTTATAATATATTATTACAAGCTTTAACTGATAACTTAGATTCTATAGCTTTATATATTAAGCAAATTACTACAAAAGGTACTCAAGAAAAGCATCATGTTGAAATGATTAAAAGCCAATTGCAGAATAATTTTAATAATGTAGTAATAACTAGCTTGTATCAATTTTTTAAAGCTAAGCATGTTTCTAAAAACTAATATTTTCTAGTTCATGGATAACAGATAGCAAATCATCTTCTACTTGATCAGACAGATGTTTTTCTATCCTCTTAATAATTTCTGAAGTAGATATGCCTTGCGTATAGGGAACTGTAACAAACTTATTTAAGTCAATGATATCGCCATAAAAATGATTAATTTTTTCTGCATCAAAGTCGTCTCCATGAATTACTAAATCTATTTTGTGTTTATTTATGAATTCTCGATCAATATTTAAAGGGGTATTGCAGATAACTTTATTTACATATTTACAGGCTTCTACTACAGTTTTTCTTTCGTCTATATTGCATATAGGTTTTCTCTTATATTTAGACGCTAATTCATCGCTATGTAGACCTACAATTAAGACATCTCCATGTTGTTTTGCCTGCTTTAAAAAAGCGACATGTCCAGCATGAAATAAATCAGCTACCATATTAACAAATACAACCTTTTTAGCTGTTTTATCTATTGCATAGCTGTTGATCGTAAGAACATCTAAAAAAACCAAAATAGTAAAGATTATTTGTTTAGTATAGTTTTTCATAGTGTACGTCTTTTATAAAAGTTGAAATGAAAATATATAAGCTATTTATTTAGCTCATCTTTAGCATTCATGCTATAAGGTATATTATTTACTTTAACAATTTGTTTTGCATTTGAATCTAGAAATACTTGTTGGTCTTTGTTATATTTTATAACTGCTAAAGCTTCATAATTTTTATTGCTATGGTCTCTTTCTATTTGTATTGCATTTCCAATAACTTTACCATCGCTATCAAATAAAGGATCATTGATATCAATAGTATTATTATTTGATATAGTGATATGGTATGTTTTTTGCTTTACAGTGGCTAGGTTTTGTGTTCTAGTTATTATCTCCTGTCCTGTGAAACATCCTTTACGAAAACTTACAGCATCTATAGAAGTTTGATTTAAATACTGCGGTATATATTTATAGGATATTTCAGATCTTAATTCTGGTATAACATTGTAAATATTATTTAAACACCATTTGTTGCCAGTATCAACTGAAAAATTTTCTATAAGTGGTGTAATATATGCTTTTAATCTATCTGCCGCAAGCAAGCACTGAAATACAGCGCTCTTATTTATCTTAAAGATTAGCAAATCTTCACTAGTTTGAACCTGCCCTGACTCTGGCAAGATATCTAGTTTAAATGCTTTATTAATAGCAGTTTGCACATTAGATCCTGAAAAGCCAATAGAAATATATTGGCTACGCTCAATCTTAACCTTAAAAAAAGGAGCGTACTTATTTAAAGTGTTTATCGTGTCTTCTATTAAGCTTTCATGCATAATGAGCAAATAGTTTTCTCCTGTATTTATAATACGGAATGTTGTATACATCCGGCCTTTGTAATCACATGCAACTGCTAATTGACAGCTTAAAGGTGGTAACTCGGTCATATTAGCTGAAATTTGTCCTTGTAAAAATTTTTCTCTATCTTCACCCGCTATTAAGATCGTTGAATATGCGGTTAAGATAGATGCATTATATTTATTATTTTGACAAGATTTTGATAAAATATTAGTTATTACATCTTGTATATTGTTTACTGTTGTGTTTTTAGCATTGCTAAACATAAATATGATGACTCCTAGAAGTATTATTTAATATGATTAAGATAACAATATAAGCTATATTAAAATAAAAATGCTATAATTTTTTTTATGTAAAGCAATGTCTAAGTTTATACACCTTTTACTTGATGATACATTTTTTAGGTCTTAGTAAAAAGTGTATAATACGATATCCCTCCTAAAGGCGCGCCTTTTTCAGTATCTTATTAGTATTGCTTCTTTAATTTTTAATTAATATTTTGCTTATTCGTTAGAAATTATACATGTTAAGATAAAATATGTCCCCATAAATTAAATCAATAGTATTATGAATAACAAAGGAGATTATATGGAATTAATTATTATTAGTGGATGTTCCGGTGCAGGAAAGAGTTGTGCTTTGCATGCATTAGAAGATGAAGGTTATTATTGCATCGATAACTTGCCTATAACATTAATTGATCAATTTCCTAGATGTTTAAGTATTCCTACTGCTAAAACCCCTAAAGTTGCAATTAGTATGGATATTAGAAACTTCACAGAAAACGTTGATAATATTCAAAAAATAATATCAACTCTTAAAAATAATAATGTCAATTTATCAATTATATATTTAGATTCTACAGTAGAGTCTCTATTGTTAAGGTATAAAACAACAAGAAGAAGGCATCCGTTAGATAATCAAAAAAATTCTTTACGAGAAGCAATAGAGCTAGAAAAAAAACTGCTTAAACCATTGCTTGGTTTGGCAAGTTTTACCTTAGATACATCAAAGTTTTCTATTTATAAATTAAAGAACTGGATAAAAAATAAATTTTATCATCCAGAAAACAATAGTTTATCTATAACACTAGAATCTTTTGGATTTAAAAAAGGTATTCCAGAGGAAGCAGATTTTGTTTTTGATGTAAGGTGTTTGCCTAATCCCTTTTGGATTGAAGAATTAAAATCATACACTGGGTTGCAACAGCCGGTAATAGACTATCTAGAAAGTAAGCCTGAGGTTAAAGAAATGATAACAGATATAGATAATTTTCTTAGCAAGCGGGTATCTGAATTTAATGATTCTGGAAGGGCATATTTAATTATTGCTATTGGGTGTACAGGAGGTAAACATAGATCAGTGTACATATGTGATTATTTAGCACAGCTTTTTAATAAAAAATACAATCAAGTAAAGTTAATACATCGGGAGTTAATGGCGCATGATTACCAAACAGGTGACTATCATCAATAAACTAGGGTTGCATGCACGAGCTGCTGCTAGATTTGTTTTAGTATCAAATAGCTTTCTTAGCAAGATCACTTTAATTAACAATAATAAACGTGTAAATGGAAAAAGTATAATGTCGTTAATGATGCTATCTTTAGTAAAAGGATCTATAGTTAAAATTGAGTGCGACGGTTCTGATGAAAAAGAAGCTTTAAGAGCTTTATGTTACTTGATAAACAATTATTTTGGTGAAAAAGAATAAATTAATTTTACTTTTATAAGTTTAATTTCTTTTTTAAATAAAATCTGTATAATTAACGTTAGCTTTGGGTAATATAAATGAAAATATTTATCTTTCAGGTGATTTTACAGAGCAGTAGATATTTTTAATAGCTCATGGACTGTTGATAATTCTAATCTTTTATCTTACATCAGTACTTCTTGATTTGTTAGATACTAAACCTGCAAAATATTATACACTTTTAACTTGAAAGTGTATATAAACGTGGCAGATAGAAATGCTAGGTTTCAGGGCTAAAGAAAAGATCTAATTCGAGGCAAAATACTGCCCGAATGCAAGTGCATTTCAAAGTGTTTTAACAATGAAGTAGATCTTTTTAATAGCCCCAGATGGCAAGGCTTCTAAGCTTTTATCCTGCGTTAGTATTTCTTGATTTAGCCGACACTAAATCTGCAAAACACTGCCTTGACTAAAAACTTATAATCACTTGCTGAAAACTCGCATTTCCATCTGCCACGTCTATATTTCAAATAAAATAATTAACATAAGATTTTCTTAAAATTTATAAATAAAAAACAATAAGGTTCTATAAAAAATATGATTACTACTAAGAGGAATGCCTTGTTAGCACCTAAAAAAAACTATAATATAAAATTTGATACAACTACTTTTACTTGCAAAAAAACAATTCTGCCATCTACTAAGTTGCAATCTAAATTTTTTAAATTTATTGCTAGTACATTGTTAACTTTATTTATTACCCCTTTGCATGCCATACCTATTAATGCTGAAGAAGAAGTTGGAGGCATAGATCCAGAGCATACTTTTCAACAAAAGGAAGTAGCAGAATACGTATATGCAGATAAAAGCTTTGTTGTTAGTCAAGGCAATACATATTCGCAAATATGGAAAAATATAAACAGCGAATGGCAAGAAATTGCAGTATTAAATGATTGTC
The DNA here is from genome assembly GCA_929200395.1 of Candidatus Gorgonimonas eunicellae. GTDB lineage: Bacteria > Pseudomonadota > Gammaproteobacteria > Pseudomonadales > Endozoicomonadaceae > CAKMZJ01. The sequence continues at coordinate 11,582 of CAKMZJ010000024.1, forward strand.
ATAGGGCAATTAATGCTAATAATGTTAGTGCAGATGGTAGTAAAATTGCATTATTGAGTGACTGTTATGTTGATAATATAAGCGCAGAAATTTGGCAAGATACAGAAAAATCATGGAAGATTATCGGTGAAGGATATGGGGTGCGCATATACTTTAATCCTAAAGATAGCAATGAAATAATTTTACAAACTTATGTCATTCTAGATACAAAAGATGAGATCAGAACAGCACTATACAACCTTAAGGAAAACAACACATGGGAAAAAAGCACGGCAGTAACTGTGCCTTCAGGAGCATATTGTGGTGGCTATAGTCAAGATGGTAAACGCTTGTTTTTTGCTGGAGAAGGTAAAGTTACCATATTGCTAAAAGATAATTCAAATAACTATATACAGCATAAATTTTCTTTAGATAAAGCAGATAAAATTTTTTTGAGCCCTGTTAATAATGAATTTATTGTTTATAGTGGATGTCATGTTGGTTTCGCTAATGCATTAACAAGAAATACTTGTTATGTAACACATGGTATATTTAATGAAGAAGATGATTCTTGTAATTATAGTTATCTTGCATCATTTACAGGTTTGCCACATCCTGAAGTGTTAAATTTTAGTACATCTGGTAATGAAATTCTAATAGGAGACGACAATGATGTGATAGTATTTGAGCGTCAAGAAAATAATAATTGGAAAATTGTTGAAAAGTTTGCATCTGCAAATAATTTTAAATCATCTTTTTCTGCTGATGGATCTTCGGTTGTTACTGCTAGTATGTTTGATTTTATAAATGTTTATGCAAAAGATATAACTGATAACTGGGATAGTTGTTGTGGTATATACGAAATAGAGCCTCTTAGAAACACAAAAAATTTTAAAATATCTTTAAATGTATCTGTATCGCAAGCAATATTTACTCCTGATAGCAAGTTAATAGTAGCTGTGGCTAATACTAGTAACAAGAATAGTGATATTATTAAAAGAAGCGATGTTGTTATTTTAGAAAAATGCTTAGTCTCTGGTTTAGGTTACTATTTAAAAAATAGGGGAGGTTTACTCTTTAATGGGATTTCTAACGCAAGCTTCTATCTTAATAAAAACTATATTATTACTATAGAAAAAGATAAATTAAAAATTTCTATCTATGATCTTAATAGATTAAATCAGTTAGATGATCCATCTTCAATTTAAATATAAATGACCTGATGCCCTTATCTTGTATCTAAAAGCTAAAATATAAAATCTAAAGTAAGTATAGTTTGATAAATATAAAAAGGTTAGTAAAGATGCTTAATTTATTTTGTATTCTTCGAGAAATAAAAAAAAATATTTTTTTTATTTTTCTGTTATTAATTACTGAGAGCTATGCCGTAGATGATTTAAATTATAATAACTTTACTTTAACTAGCAATGAATTAATAACTGAGGCGGTTGTAGGCAATATTGGTGTGAGCTTGGCTAATATTTCTTTTTGGTTTATCTCTGGTTTTTTAATAAAAAAATTAATAGTAGTTGTTCGTAATCAAAATAGAAGTGAATATGAGTATATTGGGGATGAAGATAGAGTAGATAGCAATAAGTTAATATTAATAAACTCGATACTACTTCATTTAGCAGAAATTTCTTTATTAGAAAATTATTATACGATATTTCCCAATAATTATATATTATTATCTATAAGAGTATTAAGCTTTTTAGGATTAATTAAGTTTTCTACCACTAAAAATAAAACTATACAGGAAATATTTAATCGTATAATATCACTAGTATTACTTGAGAATATAGTAACAGCTATTCCTAATAGTTTATCTATCTATTATAAATCAAAATACCCAATAGAGAGCAAAAGCATAATGAATGCAGCTGGAGTTGCTGTATCAACTACATCATCTTTATTAGCATCAACATATATCTATGACCTAGCATATAAAAAAACAAATAATTTAGTAACTTCTTTAACTTTTTTTATTTTAAGTGATTTAATAATTGGTGTTATAAGCTCCATCATAGCAGCAGCAATAATTGAATACAATGTTAGCGATCTGAATAAGAAATATATCTGGGGTTATCAAATGTTAGGGTATAGCATTTTTACTATAATTAACTCTGTATCAGCCCTTGCTATTTTGCCTAATATAAAAGGATATGGACCATATTTATACTCATGTTTACTTTCTGCTAGTGGTTTTGGCATAATGCTTTTTATATTAAATTTGTCAGAAAAAGAACTGCTAAAGAATGATTTTTTTTGGCAAGATACCAGCTCAGATGTTTTGGGGGTATTAAGTTTTATTTCAATTGCTGCTGCTTCAGTATCTGTACCATTGTTGTCTTCTATTTTGACTTACAATTATGGTGAGAAAATAATTAAAAAACTCCATAAAACAAAGAAAAGATGGCCTTTAATTATACTTGGTACTATTACACCATTGTGTATTAGTTTAGTAAATTCTGGTGTTATGTCTTTCTGTTACAATGCACCGTTAAAAAAAACATTGCCGTATTTAAACCAATTAGTATTAACTAAATTTTATAATATTATACAGTATACTAAGATATTATTAAAAATATAAAAATATAAAAATATAAAAATGATATTTTAAAGAGAGATAGTAATGCTTAATGATATTAATTTGCAACCTAGTATATTTTATAATTCAACAATTCAACTTGAGTGTAATCAAGTTGTAAAAAATGATTATATTGAAATACCAGAATCCATAGAGAATTTTAATCAACTAAGAAAACATGAAGCATTTTATGAGATACAATCACAATACATTACATATATAGAAGAATTATCTCAGTTATACTACTATTTTACTGGAATTAAAAATAAAGATTTAAATTTAATTATAACTCAAATATCAGATAATAAATATACGCATGTAAACGTCAATATGCTTCTATATAGCTATAAAATAATTAGAAGACATCTTTATAATATAATTAATTATTTACTTGAGTGTAAAAACAATCATATTATAAATGATAAAACTTCAATTATTTGCGCTAAGCTAGCAGATTGCTTTGATGTTTGTTTTGAGGGGTTTAATTCTAAAATATTAAGAATAGGAGAGTATTTATATTCAGGTAATAAAATTTATGAAAAAATAAATCTTACGGTAAAAGGATTTATAGAAGAAACTATAGATAATTTATTAATAAAATATAAAGGCTATATCAATATACATGAAAAAAATGCTCTATTTAATATTGTAGCAAGTGATTTTAATTTTGATGCTATAGAAGATAAATATGCAAGCCTAGGTAGTTTTGATGATATTTCAATAAGTGATATAATTTGCGAACTGCATATTACTTTATCTAGGTTTAACATTTGCAAAATCATTACAGAAGAATTATATAGTTTATTTGAAGATATAATCACTAAAATTGGATGCTGTAAATGGTTTGATAGCTATACTGAAGATATAACAGCTGAACATTCATTTTACCTAGAAGATCATTTTATTAATATAGTAAATAAATATTTAAATATTGAATTAGCAGAAGATAAGCTATCTATTACTAATTTAATTAATTTAACAGAAAAGGATAAAATGTATATAGCTGATATTAAAGATAATTTACATCTATTATGTGCTAAATATATGTATAAATCGGCTAATTTCTATCCTAAATTTTTGAAGTGTTACGATCATATTCTGGCTAAAATTAATAAAAATACTTTTATTATGAGCATAAATAATAGTTACTTCTATATAATAAAAAATAATAATACTATTCCTGTAGAATTAAGTCATATCGAAAAAATAAATCCTTATAGTATAGGATTAAAGGTTTATATATCTATATTTATTCAAGCTTTAGAACAAACATTTTCGACAAAAAGTATTTATTGTTTTTTTAACAGTTTTCAAAGAGAGGTCTTGTTATTTTACTCTGATTATGGTTATTTTATTTGTCAGGAATTAAAAAAAGTATTAGATAAAAATTATGATGTTAAAAATAGAGTATTGTCTGCCTTACTAGAAGCTCATTTAAAAGGTAATAGCACTACTAATAAAACATGTAAACATTTCATTAAAAACAATATTATTAATAATGATTTATTACGGTATTTACTTGTTAATAAAATTGATATTTCATCTTATTTGACTACTAGCCTTTCTAAAATAGATATTTTTTATTTTGTAGTTTCATTAGACGCTAAGACTATAGAAAATTTTTTATTTAGTGGCGAGATACTTAACCAAGTAGCTATAAATAAAGTAAGATCTATTTTATATTATTTATTTATAACAAAAAGATGGCAATTAGTAACTACTCTATTAAGATCAAAGCTAAAATTCTATTTTATTGAAAGTTTAACGAAAAAACAAATACAAAAAGCATTGGTGGTTATTCTAAATTATAGACAGTATGATATTGCAAATCATTTTTTATTAAATTATGTACAGTTAAGTATAATTGATTATCAAAAAAATAATATACTGCATCATTTAGTTTTAGGTAATCAATTGTCATTATTAGAAAGTCTAGCTAAAAATATACGTAGTGATCTTATGCGTAAATTATTATTATATGAAAATACTATAGGATTAACACCATTAATGATGTCTATGGTATTAGCTGAAAATATATACTACTTTAATATAATACTGAGTTATTGTGATGATGAAATTATAAGTACTACTAATAATATTAAGAACAATGCCATTATGTTAGCGGCTCAAGAAGGACGTCAGCAATGCTTACAGAAATTAATAACTAAAACTTCAAACCACAAATTATTAACAGATACAAATATATATGGTTATAACAGCTTAATGCTAGCGATTAAGAATGAAAATGATAGATGTGCAAATATTATTTTAGATAATACCCCGGCGATTAGTTTAAAACAAGCGGAAAAAAATCAAGGATTGACTGTTATTCATTTAGCTATTTTGCATAAAAGCAAGCTTATAGAAAAACTAATAAATAAAGCGGATAAGGATACACTAAAAATTCTTTCTTCTTCTGGTGATTCTATTTTATCAACTGCAGTGCAAGTAGGAGAAGAGCAAACTGTAAAATTAATACTAGAAACTTGTGGAAAATTAATATTACATAAAAAAAATGCTAATACATTAAACCCCTTGATGATAGCCGCTAACAAGAGAAATTTAGCTTGTTTTAAAATTTTGTTTAAATATGCTGATTGCGGTTTATTACTAAAGACAAATAACAAGGGTAATAATATTTTGATGATTGCTGCCCAGGGTGGTAACCTAGAATGCGTTAACTTTTTATTGCAGAGCTGTAAAAAAAATACATTAAAAAAACTATACAAGCAAACCAATAATGTATATCACGATGCCTTAGGCATAGCACGATATTGTAATAGAGTTCCTTTATGTTTTATAGGTCGCTATGAAGAATTTAAAAAAACGAAAAAAGAAATACTATCTGCTTTAATTAAGTATAAACCTGATTAATCTATATTTTCACCTGCGACAGATACAAGTAGAAGGTGTATGGTGTCGACTAAATCAAGAAATACTAACGCAGGATAAAAGCTTAGAAGCCTTGCCCTCTGGGGGCTATTAAAAAATCTACTTCATCGTTAAAACACTTTGCAATGCGCTTGCATTCCTACAGTGTTTTGCCTCGAATTAGATCTTTTCTTTAGCTCTGAAACCTAGCATTTTTATCTGCCACGTGTATATACTTTAAAAGCAGAAATTAAAATAATTATACTTTTAATTTTTATTAAAATAGTCTATCTTTTTTTCTGGTATCACGTTGTACTTTTTTTAGATGCCTTTTGATAGCAGCAATAGCCTTACGCTTGCGACATGTAGTTGGTTTTTCGTAATGTTCTCTACGGCGTGCTTCAGATAACACACCTGATTTTTCACAAGCTCTTTTAAAGCGTCTTAACGCTAAATCAAATGGTTCGTTTTCTTTTACTTTAACTAATGGCATTCTAAAAAGCACCTCTCCTATTATATGGTTTTCTATGTTGACAACATAGATTATTTAAATAAAAACATTAATTCACCGAAAGCAGCTAGGCTTAGAAATTTTAGTGATTTCTTTCCCGTAATATGCTCACGATATTACAATAAAAATTAGTTCGGGAATTCTAACAAAAATAGCAACTGAAGTCAAATAGTCTCAGTTTCTTTATATTATATCTTCAAATTGAAGCTATATATTTTGTTGGATCTTCTATTTTAGCTCTTTGAAATCCTTGCTTTCTTAAAGTGCAACTAACGCAACTACCGCAAGATAATCCGTTTTTATCGGCATTATAGCAGGATACTGTTTTGCTGTAATCAACATTTAGCTTAATTCCTGTAGCTATTATCTCATCTTTAGTCATATTTAGTAGCGGAGCATGGATTTTAAATTTTTTACCTTCTACGCCTGATTTTGTAGAAACATTAGCCATTTGCTCAAACGAGCGAATAAACTGATCTCGGCAATCTGGGTAAGATTCATAATCTGCCTTATTGGCGCCAATAAATATATCGTAGGCTCCTATAGTTTCAGCCCAGCCTAAAGCAATCGACATAAAGGTGATATTTCTGGCGGGAACATAATTTACCGATATTTTATGCTCGTCACCCGCTTGATAATCAGGCACATTAATATCTGAGTCTGTTAGTGAAGAGCCGCCGATACTTCGGAGATCTATATTAACTTGTTTGTGCTCTACTTGCATTAAACTTGCGATATTTCTTGCACTTTCTAGCTCAGATTTGTGTCTTTGGTTGTAATCGAAAGAAAGACAAAAACACTGATAATTTTTTGATTTTGCTATAGCTAAGACTGTGGTTGAATCAAGCCCACCTGATAACAGAATTATAGCCTTTTTCATGTAGTAAATCCTTTGGTATATTCTTTTTGGGCATAAATAATAATATGGGTATTCTATCACAGATTTTAGACAAATAAAATACTTATTGAAAGCATTTCCAACTGCCACGTGTATATGCGTATTTTTTATGATTTAAAAGGTTTGATTGATCCTTTAAATATCTTTAAACATCATCTGTATTCTGGCAATACTTGCTTTTAATCTAATATCTTCGTTAAGACTAGAAAGGGCTTTGCCTTCAAGCGATAAAGGGGCGTCATAAGTTGTAAATAGCCATATTTTATGGTATAATGACAAACATTTTTATAAATATAAATAGGACGTAACGCAATGGAATATATGCCAACGGGATATGCATCAGACACCCAAGAAATGGGTTACTTTGGTCAACAAGCGCTTGCTCAAGCAGCGAAAGAACAACTATTAGAAAAACAAGTTTTTACACCAACAAGAAAGATACAGGCAATACTAGAAGCTGGCACTATAGTTGATGTAAACCATATATATTCTTGTGCTGAAAATACAAAAGGATTATCTAAGTTTTTAGTTAATAATGCTACTACAGTGCATACATATTCATACTGTTCAGTGCCGCAGGCTATGAAATTTAATTGTCTGCTAACAACTTCAGAAGATCTTAATAATATAAGAATACAAAAAATGTATGCGCGTAGCGAAATGGAATGTTTATCTTCTTGTATGAATCACGAAGTAGATGCGGAGAAACATCAAAGTTTAAGCATTATATACTCAATGGTTGAAAGGAAGTATCAAGAATTAGATCGTTTATCTCAAGCAACAGATAAAAACACAAAAACTTTTACTTGTCGGCATTTATCGTTAGCACATGTATTAGATATTATTGAAGTTGCAAATATAAATATTGTTGAATTTTTTACTACTAGTAATCCTGATGCGATATGTTTAACTGCTATGTATGACAAACTAGAAGATATAGCAACTACTATGCAATATAATATCCTTCAAATAGCAGGTAAAAATTTCAATGAAAATATAACGATTGGTAATTTAATAGATTGGCAAAAAGAGTTGAATGTTAGAGGTATGTATGCTTTAGATGATGCTATTGAACAAGTTTTAAGTTGTGTAAAGACACAGTCGCGGCATCAAAAACTAGGAGCATTTGCTATAAGGTTGATAAATGAAAAAGTATCTTCCGAAGCAAACGTTGAAAAAAAACAGCAAAGACGACAAGCGTATGATTATTTATTTGGTATTAGTAAAAGAACATACCCTATAGCAAATAAATCTTTTGAATATATAGAAGATAAGCTTAGTTTTTGTTGCTCTTGTTTTTCAGTAACTGCATTTATAAAATCTATACATGAAACCTGTGAATATATTTATAATAACAGGCCTATTAATTATGAAGAAAAATATTTAATTCTCACAGTAAATCATCTTATGGTATTAAAAATAAAACACGAGCAAGATGGTTTAGTAATAAAGTTTTATAATCCTAATAGAGCTAATGAAAAAATAATATGTATAACGCATGGAGATTATGCTAAAGAGATAACTATAAGTGATTTTTTGAGTAAAGAACAATTAGAATTATATGGTATATTATTGAATGATAATTATGACTTGCCTACTATTTCTTGTATTAAAGCTATTGATTTACATAGTCAATGAAAGGGGCGGTATAACTTGTAATTGTCTCTTTTTTATAAAGGCAATATGTGTAATAAATAGGATGTAAGATAATGGAATATGCATTAGATACACAAGCAAGAGGTTACTACGGTCAACAAGCGCTTGCTCAAGCAGCTGAAGAACAACGATTAGAAAGAGAAATTTTTGAACCTGCTAGAAAGATACAAGAAATACTAGAAACTGGCACTAGAGTGAGTGTAAATCATGCACTTTCTTTTACTAGAGATATAAATAAGTTATCCGAATTTTTAGTCATTAATAATACTACAGTGCGTACATATTCATACTTTTCAACGCCTAATTCTATGAGATATAATAGCCAGCTAACAACTTCAGAAGAGCTTAATGATATAATAATAAAAAAACTGTTTGCTCGAAGTGAAATGAAATGCCTATCTTCTTGTATAGGTAAAGAAGTAAATAAGAGTATACATAAAAGGTTAAGAGTTATATATGAAATGGTTGGAGAGGAGTATCAAAAATTAGATCTTTCATCTCAAACAACAGATGACAACATAAAAACTTTTGTTTGTCGGCATTTATCATTTGCATATATATTCGGTATTATCCAAGTTGAAAATATAAATATTATTGAATATTTTTCTACTAGTCGTTCTGATGATACAGGTTTAGCCACCATGTATGACAAACTAGAAAAGATGACAGATTTTATTAGCTATAATATTGGCATAATAGTTAGTGAGAATTTCAATAAAAATATAACGTTTAGTAATTTAATAGATTGGCACAAAGAGTTAAACTTGATGGGTATGCATGCTTTCGATGATGCAATTGAACCAGTTTTAAAGTTTGTAAAAACACAGCAGCTGCATCAAAAAATAAGTAAATCTACTCTAAAGTGTATAACTGAAAAGTTAGCAACCGAAACAAGCATTGAAAAACAACAACAAATGCAACAAGAAAATCATTATTTAAACTGTATTAGTAGAAAAGCATACCCTATAGTAAATAATTGTTTTGAAAGTACAGAAGATAATCTTGGTTTTAGTTGCTCTTCTTTTTCAATAGCCACATTTGTACAATTCATACATGAAGACTGTCAATATATTTATTATAATGAGCCTTTTAACTACGAAGAAAAATATTTAATTTACACGGTAAATCATGCTATGGGATTAAAAATAAAACACGAGCAAGATGGTATAGTAATAAAGTTTTATGATCCTAATAAAGGTAATGAAAAAATAATTTGTATAACGCATGGAGATTATGCTAAAGAGATAACTATAAGTGATTTTTTTAATAAAAAACAATTAGAACTATATAAGATATTATTGATGGATAATTATGAATTGCCTACTATTTTATGTATTAGAGCTATTGATTTACATAATCAATGAAAGCATCTGTTGTTAGTAACTGCTTATAATTTATTATCTAAGAGCTTATTTTAAGCTCGAATAAACAATTGACACTCTCCAAGTTATCCTAATAGAAACCAAAATAAGCATCTAGATAATCCTCAGTTAATAAATATAATAGTTTTATTTAAAATCTAGTATTTGCATCTTCCATTTATATATAAATTTGAGTTATTATTTGATTAAATTTAAATATATAAATGTATTTATTAAAGTAATATAAAAATAAACAACAGGGTTTACTGCTAGTAATGACGCTCCGTCATTTTTTTCTGTAGGTAGATAGTAGATACTTGCATTTAATTGTTCAATAATATAGCATGATGTTTGATTAGAAAAATTACAGATTTCACCAGTTAAATTATATAGTTGAGCCATCGAAATTTGCTTAATCTTCATTGCATTTGTGCAGGGAAGAGGCTGATCGCAGCATTTCAGAGCTGTAGAGCAATTAGAGTTTGTATTACAGATAACGCTATTTTGATTTGAGCATGAGATTACAGGAATAGAGTTATAGTCAAAGTTAAACTTTCCTGTTGTGTTATTTTTACTAATTTTAAGAGCGCAACGCATAGCTGGGTCTATTGATATGCTTATTTTCTGTTTTTCTTGTTCTATTTCTGCTAGCTTTTTTTCTAATTCAGTAAGGCTTAAGCTATTTAAAGTTAGGTTTTGATGTATGCAAGCATTTATTGAAATACTGTTATTTATCTTAGAAGGTAGCTGATAAGAATTTTTTACAGGTGATAAAGAAGCAGTTGATAACAAAAAAGGAATTAATACAGCAGTAACTTTCATTTTTCCTACCTTGACTTACGCAGTAGAGGAAATTAGTATGAAGTCATAGTCAGGCAAACCATATAACTAAAAGTAAACTTTAACAAAATAAAATAAATTGAACTAGTTAAAAAGAGTAATATCTAAACTATACATCAGGTTATGATAAAAATAAAAAAGGCAACGTTGTAGTAGAGATAATAGAAATAGATACATTATTTTAAATCTATTATTTGCAGGATAATTTTTTTATTTTTAGTAATTTTTGTAATCTGGTTTGTTAAGGTAAGTACCTTTTTCGAATAAATAACAATAATATTTTGGATTTTAAATGAACAGCAATATTTTAGTAGAATACAAACCTACAGCTACTGTAGGAACAACGGGTATGCTATCTGCCGAAACTGAAAAATTTTTTCGTAACAAAAAGATAAGCATATGTGATGAGTGTGATAAGTATGAGGGTACACGAAATTTGTTTGAAGTTAGCACTATAATGTGTGGTGAGGAATATCTAGGAAATTCAATAACAGGAAGACACGTTTTTGGCGGTTGTCCTCATGAAATGACAGACGAGCATGCTACGTACTTAAATAAACAAATTAAGAAAGAAGAAGAAGCTAATAATCTTCCTTATTTGCAACAAGAAAAACTACTAGCTGCTGGTCGCAGGTTATTAAATAAAGCAAAGATTGCTAGCGGATCATTGTGGGGGCGGAATATAATAGAAAATTCGGCGCTAAAACTTCTTGAAAATCCAAGCAATAACTTAGAAATAACTCATCCAGGCTATATGGCAGCTAAGTATTTATATTTTCAGGCTCATCAACATAAAGTTGAACATCACATGGAATGTGGGCCTATCATCTCCTTAAGGTCTATAGATAATCATATTACGAACTTAACAAACAGTTTGCATTATATAGTAGAAAATGATGATACAAAGCTAAAATCATGGGTAGCAATAACGGCTAATGATTTTTTAAATCAAAATCAAGAAATAAAATACTTATTGGGTAAACTATACATTTTAAAAGCTATATTAACTATTCAAGAAAATCCTACAAGAAAAAATATATTTAAAGATAAAGTAGAGCAATCATTAACTTATATATGTGAAGCAGATAATTTGATTACTTCAGAGTTTTTTGATTTGATGAAAACTTATTTTGTTATGCTTAAAAAAAATACACATGGTATATCTTCTAATTTGCAGCAAAATTTAGCAAGATATAAGCTAGGAATAAAACAGTTAGAGAGTGAAATCGATAATTACTTGAATGGTCGTAAAAATATAACAAAATATGAGTATAAAAATATACAAAAGCAATACCTTGAAAATCATTATGCATATTTTTTTACTGTGCTAATACTTACTAGGGTGTATATAGATAAAAAAAATATATTAAATTACAGCCGTAATTTATATAAATCATCTAGAGTTGACGATCAATTGTTTTCTCGATTGCAAGAGTATGCTAAGAAGCAGTATCGCGCTATTTCCAAGCTAGAAAGCGAGGATCAATTTTTTAGTGATTAACATGAGTTCGATAAAAGTTAACTTTTTTTGTTTAATTATGATTGGCCTTCTTGTGATAAGCGATATTCTACTACCACCGACTAGGAAGTCAAGGTTATATTTCGATGTATGCAAATATTGATTGAAATACTGTTATTTATCTTAGAAGGTAGCTGATAAGAATTTTTTACAGGTGATAAAGAAGCAGTTGATAACAAAAAAGGAATTAATACAGCAGTAACTTTCATTTTTCCTACCTTGACTTACGCAGTAGAGGAAATTAGTATGAAGTCATAGTCAGGCAAACCATATAACTAAAAGTAAACTTTAACAAAATAAAATAAATTGAACTAGTTAAAAAGAGTAATATCTAAACTATACATCAGGTTAT
>CAKMZJ010000025.1:0-3553 GCA_929200395.1 Candidatus Gorgonimonas eunicellae
ATAAAACACACTGTATATTACTGCTTGCCGTAGCCAAATTTTAATAATTACGTCGTCTCTAGTCCTCTAGAGTCATTCATTGCTATACATATATAGCTATTTTTAGCTATCTTGATAATTTATTCAATTATCTTAATGCTAGCAGAGCTATTGTATCTTGAATAGTTTTTTAGAACCTCCTTAAGTTTGTCTGTATAAATACTCGATACAATTACTAGTTATATTCAGCTTAGTTTGTAATAATAAATAATAAAAGCAACGATCACTATTTAATTTAGAGGCTTATACAATGAGTGAAGAAATTTTAATGAACGTAACGCCAATGGAATGCCGTATCGCATTACTTGAAAACGGCGTTATTCAAGAGGTATATATAGAGAGGACGCGTAGTCGAGGTATTGTTGGTAACATTTATATTGGTAAAATCACCAGAGTTTTGCCTGGTATGCAATCAGCATTTATTGATATAGGTTTTGAACGCACAGCATTTATTCATGCAAATGAAATCTTTCAAAATACAGCCGATGAAGAAAAAGTTATTAATACACCAATACAAGAACTGATACATGAAGGACAATCATTAGTTGTACAGGTTATTAAAGATCCTATTAGTTCTAAAGGCGCTTTGCTATCTACTAATATATCTATCCCGGCAAGGTACTTAGTCTTTATGCCTAATACCAAACATATTGGAATTTCTTTAAAAATAGAAGATTTAGAAGAAAGAAATCGTCTTAAAACATTAATCTCCGACTACATTGCTACAGAAGAAGATAGCAACCAAAATAATGGTTTTATAGTTAGAACAGCAGCTGAAGGAATTAGTGCAGAAGAAATACAAAAAGATATAATATTTTTACGCAGACTATGGAAAAGCATAGAAGAAAATATTAAAGGTGTCACCTCTGTTCCAGCTAACGTTTATGAAGAATTACCTTTAGAATTAAGAGTATTAAGGGATTTTTATAATTCTAAAATAGAACGCATACGTGTTGATTCTCTAAAATCTTTTAATAAACTAACTAACTTCGCTACCAAGTTAGCTCCAGGAGTAGAAAAGAGAATTACTTTACACCAAGGAGATCAACCTATATTTGATTTATTTGGTGTTGAAGATGAAATAGCTAAGGCTTTAAATAAAAAAGTCCCATTGAAATCTGGGGGATACTTAATTATTGAGCAAACTGAAGCTATGACTACTATAGATGTGAATACTGGTGCTTTTGTTGGTAGTCGAAACTTAGAAGAAACTATATATAAAACTAATCTAGAAGCAACGGTAGCCATTAGTAGACAGCTAAGATTACGCAACTTAGGCGGCATTATTGTAATCGATTTTATTGATATGGATAATAAAGAACATCAATCCCAAGTACTAAAAATTTTAGATAAAATGCTAACTAATGATCCAGTTAAAACATTCACATCTCAAATCAGTGAATTAGGATTAGTTGAAATGACACGTAAACGTACTAGAGAGTCGTTACAAAACATGTTGTGCGAGCCATGCAAGTTTTGCGAAGGCAGAGGTAAAATAAAAACAGCAGAAACCATTTGCTATGAAATTTTCCGTGAAATATTACGTTCAGCTAAAGCTTACAATGCTAATAAATATATGGTTTTAGGCTCAGAATCTGTTATAGATAGACTCTTAGATGAAGAATCCAATACTGTGGCAGATTTAGAAGATATTGTTAATAAACCAATTAAATTTCAAGTTGAACCTATATATCATCAAGAGCAATTTGATGTTATTCCATTGTAAATTATTTTCATAATTTACAAAAATTTAATTTAAAGAAAAATCACCACAGGATTGAATGTAACAAGATATATCATCAAGCAACAAATGCATATATTTATAGTTTTTTATATAATAAAAATTGTAGTTAGTAGATATTTTACACTACCCCACCGATTTTTAACTAGTTTATTAAAATCAGCTCTAAGAGTTAGTATTTTAAGATATAAGCTATAATTAACTATGATAATCTGTTATTTATTATTTTTTTATGTGATTTTACTTTATAATAAATTAATAAATAGTCCACAAGCTAATAAATATTGTAAAATACTACGATGTTAAAATGGATATTAAATAAAAGTTAATCATAGAGGTAACAAAAAAATATGGATAGAATACAAAAAATTGGCATTCTTACTTCTGGAGGAGATGCCCCAGGAATGAATGCAGCTATTCGAGCTTGTGTTCGAGCTTGCATATATTACAAATTACAACCAGTAGCTATATCTGAAGGTTATAGAGGTTTAATAAATAAAAAATTTAATTTTGATATCAACGCAAGGTCAGTAGCTAATATTCTTAATAGAGGCGGCACAATATTTAAGTCATCACGATGTGCAGAATTTATGACTCCTGAAGGTCGGGAATTAGCCCATAAAAATCTAGTTGATGCTGGTATAGATGCTCTTGTTATTATTGGTGGTAATGGGTCTCTATCAGGGGCTAATAAACTATATAAAACCTTTAATTATCCTTGTATAGGAATTCCAGCAACTATAGACAACGACATCTTTGGCACAGATTACACTATAGGATACGACACAGCATCTAATACAGTAATGGATGCTATAGATAAAATAAGAGATACTGCTTCCTCTCATAACAGACTTTTTCTTATTGAAGTGATGGGTCGAGATGCAGGTTTTATCGCACTAAATGCTGGTATTGCGACTGGTGCTGAGCAAATCCTTATTCCAGAACAAGAAAATACCATAGAACGTATTATCAATTCTATTAAAAAAAGTAATCGTGCTGGGAAAACTTCTAGCATTGTCGTTGTTGCTGAAGGTAATCAGAGTGGTAGCGCCTTTAATTTATCTCATGAAATTGAAAAGAAATTTCCTGAATATACAGTCAAAGTTACTGTTCTCGGCCATATCCAAAGAGGCGGCAACCCAAGTATTCAAGATAGAGTATTAGCTAGTAGATTTGGCGTAGCAGCAATTGAAAATTTAGTTAAAAAAGTAAGCGGAGTAATGGTTGGTATTAAAAATCAGCAAGATTCTATTGTTAGCCTAGAAGATGCTATCAGTAGCAACAACGCTATAGATAAAAAAATGATAGATGTTGCTAATATAATATCTATTTAATATCGGTTTCTGAGTTAATTCCAAGTAAAATCTTTGCCCAATCTAGTTTGTCTTTATCTCCATCTTGGGCAGCTTTTTTTATTTCTATACTTGGGTGATGCATTATTTTATTAGTTAAATTATAAGCGAATGTTTTTAATACTATATCCGAAGGCGTACCGTCTGATAATTTTTGTGTGGCTAGCTTTAATTCTTTAGTGCATATTTCAATGGTATTATTTCTATATTTTTGTAAAATATTTACCGCTTTTAAGGATTTAAGTCGGTTTAACATTTCTATAATGCCGTTGTCTATGATTTCTAAAGATTGTTTCTCTGCTTGTTTTCTTAGATTAATATTAGTATCTAATAAATTGTGTAAATCATCTATTGTATATAAAAATACATCTGCAAGAGATGCGACATCTGGATCTACATCTCTAGGTACAGCTATATCTAC
>CAKMZJ010000025.1:3653-9803 GCA_929200395.1 Candidatus Gorgonimonas eunicellae
GAACAACTTTTAATATCTGTAAATATTTTTTTAGCTAGTTTATTAACAGCAGATGCTACTGAAATAGGATGATTTCCTACATTAGTTTTGCTACGTACCAATTTAGCTACAGAAAAGCTTTTTTGGAATAAACCATGTAAATATGGCCCTTGAGTTTGTGCTTTAATAGATATCTTATAAGCTTTTTTTATTTGGCTAATAATTTGGTTTTCTCCAAATATCATTGAATCTATACCACTAGCCACTTTCATTAGCTGCCTAATTGCATCAATTCCCAAAAAAACATATAAATGGTTACTAAAGCTACCCTTTGTAGGGATTCCATGGAAGCTCAATAGCCAATCAACAATAGCATCTATTTTCTCTTTAATGTTAATATCAGCTATATATACTTCTGTTCTATTACAAGTTGAAATAATGCTTATTTCTGCTAAATTTAAGCTTGTTTTTGCATCTATTAATGCCAAATGCAGCTTATCATTAGAAAAAGCTATTTTTTCTCGTATTTCTACCGGGGCAGATTGATAGTTAATTCCGATAACAGCATAAAGTTCTGCTCTTGGATTCTCAAATGAAATCACTGCTAATTTATAAACTCTTTATTTAAGTAAAAGGTGTATACACCTTCTACTTGAAGGTGTATAAACAATTATACAAAATTCATATTTTTGCACAATAGTTATTAAGTTACGACTAGTAAAAAGATGCTTTTCTTATCTACTTATCAAATAGTAGCGTAAAATTAGTTCCTTTAGGTATTAGCAGAAGTCATAGGTAGCCAATATTCACTTATATCTAGCATTTTATTTGCAAAAGCCCATTCGTTATCAAACCAACACAATATTTTTATTAAGTTGCCGTTACTGACCTTAGTTTGCGTTATATCAACAATACACGAACGCTTATCATGATTAAAATCTATAGAAGCATGAGGCTCATCAGTGATTCCAATTATATCTGGATTTAGAGATGATTCAACTGCTAAAATTTCATTTAATTGTTCTGTTGAAGTTTGCTTATTGACTACAAAACAAGCATCAATGCAGGAAACATTAACAGTCGGAACTCTAATAGCATTAGTTTGAATTCTGCCTGCTAATTCTGGCAGAATTTTATCTATTCCTAAAGATAGGGCAGTATCTACCGGAATCATCGATTGTAAAGCACTTCTAGCTAAACGTAAATTTTTAGTATTAGAGCTATCAATTAGCGGTTGATCGTTCATAGCAGAATGTAAGGTGGTTAATGATCCGCTATTTATCCCTAAATTCTTATTTATAGCAGTTATAACAGGAACAATACAATTTGCTGTGCATGATCCAGCAGAAATAATTTTACTTTGTAAGTTAATAGACTGTTCATTAACGCCAAAAATTATAGTGCCATCAACATCAATACAGGACGGGTTAGAAATTAATAGTTTATCAACTCCAGTAGCTAAATATGCTTGTGCAGTTTCTAAATCTTTGAAGCTACCAGAGCAATCAAAAAGCAAGTCAATTTTTAGTCCATTCCAGTTAAGTTTTTTAGGATTTTGTTCATGGAATATACTAATACTATTATTATTGATATGTAAATGATTTTCTGTAGCAGAGACGTTTAATTTACATACTCCATGAGTAGAATCATACTTTGTTAAATAACACATAGTAGCAGTTGGAGTTGGATCATTTATAGCAACTACTCTTAGTAGATTATTTTTAGAAGTTTCATATATTGCTCGTAATAGACAACGACCGATTCGACCATATCCGTTAATAGCAACATTGAAGTAATGTTCCTTTTTCATTCTAATATCTCCGCATATAGCCTATTTTATAAAAGTGTACCTTATATTAAAAAAATATATTAAGACAATAGACGCATAAAATTTAATAGTTGCTGGTGAGTTTAATATTTTAAAATTAGCTGATAATAAGTAGAAAATTTAAGAGGGCTGATAAAATCATTTTTTATAGATGGTGCCTAGAGGCGGAATTGAACCGCCGACACGCGGATTTTCAGTCCGCTGCTCTACCAACTGAGCTATCCAGGCATAGATTTAAAATAAACGATAGTGAACTAGTATAAGCCAGTCCCTAAGTTTTATAGTATTGTATATACGCTCTGTTATGATGTCAAGTTAATTAATAAAAAATATTATTTTCTTCGCTAAAAAGCTAATATCTTTAACTAATAGTATTAAATACAAAAAAATTAGCTGTTATTTATACACCTTTTACTTGAAGATACATCTTTTCAACAAGTAATTGTAAGCGTTACAAGACAAAAAATTTAACAATTTATCTCTTTTAAGCAAATTTTCTTACTTCATCGTTACCAGTAATATTACCAACGCATCTCACACAGATATCTGGGTGATCTTCATTACTATTTATATCTTCCGCCCTATGCCAGCATCTTTCGCATTTGGAATGAGAGGATTTATTAATTACAATTTTAAGTAGCTCATCATCTGTGGTTATTGCATCATTAGGCGCATTATCTAAATAATCCAATGTAGCTTTAGAAGTTATTAGTATAAATTGAAGTTCTTCAGCTAAAGTATTTAATGTCGAGTAAATGCTAGGATCAGCATAAAGCTCAATTTCAGCCTCAAGAGAACTACCTATTGTTCCATTTGCTCGACTAGCCTCAATAGCTTTATTAACCCTAGTTTTTACATCTATTACTTGCTCCCAAAAATTATCTTGCGATAAACTAGATTTAACTATCGGCAACTGATACCAAGTTTCAAAAAATACACTATGACTTCTATTCCCTGGAATTGCTTGCCAGATTTCCTCGGCGGTAAAACTTATAATAGGAGCTAACCAGCGTGTTAACGCTTCTAATACATGATACATAGCTGTTTGACAGCTACGCCTTGCTAGTGAATCTTTAGAAGTAGTGTACTGTCTATCTTTGATTATATCTAAATAAAAACTACCTAAATATATGGAGCAAAATTCATGTATTTTTTTAAATACATAAGGAAAATTATAACTATTGTATAGCTCTATTAATTCTTCTTGCAATAAGGCAGTTTTATTAATAATCCATTGATCAATAGCTAACATGTTTTTAGTAGCTATCAGATGTTCTTCAGGATCAAAGCCAGCAATATTTGCCAATAAAAATCTAGATGTATTACGGATTCGGCGATATATATCAGAGGTTTTAACAAAGGAATCATTAGATACCGCTATTTCTTTAGTATAATCCACAGATGAAACCCACAACCGCAAAATGTCAGCTCCGAAAGTATCTACAACTTTTTGTGGATCTATCACATTACCTAAAGATTTAGACATTTTTCTACCGTTGCCATCGACTACAAAACCATGAGTTAAAATAGACTTGTATGGTGCTACTTTATTCATTGCGATAGATGTTTTAAGCGATGATTGAAACCAACCTCTATGCTGATCTGAACCTTCAAGATATAAATCTGCTGGGAATTGTAAATTTTTATTTTTAGCTACAACAGTGCTGTGAGTAACCCCTGAGTCAAACCAGACATCTAAAGTATCTGTTACTTTAGTATAATTTTCTATATCTTTTTCAGGTAAAACCGCGGTGATATCTAAATCATCCCAAGCATCAATGCCATTAGTTTCAACCAGTTCAGCTACTTTTTCTATTATGTCTGACGTGTTAGGATGTAGTTTTTCTGTGTTCTTATTAATAAACAACGGAATAGGTACACCCCAAACTCTTTGTCTAGATATACACCAATCAGGACTTTGTGATAATGTAGCAGATAATCTATTTTTGCCCCAAGGTGGAATAAACTCAACTTTATCTATAGCACTTAATGAAGTGTCTAATAGTTTTTCTTGTGACATGCTAATAAACCATTGAGGTGTTGCTCGGTAAATAAGCGGTGCTTTAGTACGCCAACAATGAGGGTAACTATGAGTGAAAAAGCTGCTAGCAAGTAATCTATTTACTTCTTGCAGTTTATCAATAATTTTATTCTCTACTTTATAAATATGTTCGCCAGCAAAAAACTTAACATCATCTTTATAAACCCCGTTATCTTTAATTACATTAATGGGGCTTACATTATATTTTTTAGCAACATTAAAATCATCTACACCATGCGCAGGCGCTGTGTGTACACTACCAGTTCCCGATTCAGAAGTAACATGATCACCTAAAAATATAGGCAGTTTTTTATTATATAAAGGATGGATAACTTCTAAGTCTTCTAGATCGCTACCTTTAAAATAAGTTAAAACACTGTAGTCGTTAATATCATAACGATTTAATGAAGACTCTACTAAATCTTTAGCAATAATTAAATTTTTTGTAACATCGTTGACATGACATTGTACTATTGCATATTCTAATTCTGGATGCACAGAAACAGCTTGAGATGCTGGAAGTGTCCAAGGCGTGGTTGTCCATATTACTATAGAAATAGAATTAATCTTTTGCTTATCATATTTTATTTTTTTAAGCAGCATCTCTGGGTTAGCTAAAGGATACTGTACATCTATTTGACAAGATTTTTTATCTTTATATTCAACCTCAGCTTCAGATAAAGCAGATTCGCCGACCACATTCCAATAAACAGGTTTGTATCCACGTGCTAAATGACCATTACTAATTATTTTATTTAAACTTCTTATAATGTCTGCTTCTACTTTAAAATCAGAAGTTAAATAAGGATTATCCCAATCAGCAAAAACTCCTAAACGGACAAAACCTTGTTTTTGTTTTTCTACTTGCTTCTGTGCATATAACCGGCATTCTTCTTTAAATTTTTTCTTATTTGATTTTTTAAACTCTTTACCTACTAATTCTTCTACTTTATGCTCAATAGGTAACCCATGGCAATCCCATCCAGGAATTAACGGTGCATCAAACCCTGAAAGCGTTTTTGCTTTCACGATAAAATCTTTAAGAATTATATTAACAGCATGTCCGATATGGATATTACCATTTGCATAAGGAGGACCATCGTGCAAGATAAACTTAGACCTACCTTTGCATTGTTGCCGGATCACTTGATATATATCTTTTTTATGCCAATCATCAATTCTTTGAGGTTCTTGATGAGTTAATTTAGCTTTCATCGAAAAAGCAGTTTTTGGCAAGTTTAAAGTATCTTTATAATTTGGCATATTTTTTTACTGTTTTGTCTGATTATAATCTATAAAAATCTAGTATCTTCTTTTTTAAAAATAGAACTAGTAAGTCCTTAATAACTATATACAGCTTCTACTTAAAGATACATTCTTAGCAAGTAATTTTTGGATTGTTAAACGAGATACAGGCTTCACCTAGTTAGCGGGTCAAGTAAAAGCAAGCTAATGAAAAGGAGAATATACACCTTTAAGCAAAAAGGCGCATATCATAAACTATGGTGTAAAAGAATTACCGTTAAGAGCTGTTATAAATTAAGCGCTTAACTGCTTAATTTTAGCGTTCAGATTACTCTTATGACGAGCAGCTTTATTCTTATGAATAATGCCCTTTGAAGCCATTCTATCAATTAAAGGTACTGATTCTGTATAAGCTTTTTTAGCTGTTTCGGCATCTTTCAATTCGATAGCACGAAGAACTTTCTTGATAGCTGTACGTACCATTGACCTGAAACTTGCATTGTGGCAACGTCTGTTTTCTGCTTGACGAGCTCTTTTTTTGGCTGAAGATGGTTTTTGCATGAATACTCCTTTAAAGTTTACAAATTAGTAAAAGGGTTTAAAATACTGTAAAAGCAAAGGTTTTTAATTGCTACATTGTTATTAATAACATGAAAAAACTATTTGCTAGGTAAATAGTAATAAATTTTCTAATTAATATAGACATTTATCAAATAATTAATTATCTCACATTCTACTACTTAGTTGCAAATAACACAACTAAAATATACAAAAAAGTATTCCGCCTGCAAACTATTTACTTATATTCAATAATACCCTATATTCTTAAACAGATTTATAACTAAAAATAGTCACTAGCTAACAACAATAAAAAGTTATTAATATATCGTAATTTGGAGTTGATTATATGCAAAGCTGTTACCGTAAATCTAGCAATATAATACATTTATTATCACTATACTTGTTAATTAGTAGTTGCGCTACTATTGTTGGCGAACGATATCAATTAATTTCACTAAATTCTTCACCAGATGGTGCTAAAATTACTATTACCGAT
>CAKMZJ010000025.1:9903-24109 GCA_929200395.1 Candidatus Gorgonimonas eunicellae
CTCCTGAAGCTATTGATGCTAATTTAAGCAAAAACCACAATAAGCACGCTTCTAATATGGAATCGATACATATTTGCTTACTAGAAGATGTACCGGAACATTTGCATAGTCAATTACAACCAATAAACCAACCATTAGCAAAACAGGAGTGAAATTTTTTTAATTGTTGTTATAATAAGTAATTATATTTTATTGATGTTAAGCACAGCACAAGATGCATTTAACGATTAATAAAACCATTCAGTAATTGCACTTAAGAAGTGCAATTTAATTATCACTTCCATTATGATAGTATTATATAATCATTAAATTACGAACTTAGCGTCTTGAATTAGGATGTGGATATTTATTTAGGAAAAGTAAAGTGCATAAAGATTTATACGAGCAAGCATTAGAATATCATGAAAACCCCACTCCAGGGAAAATAGGCGTTAAACTGACAAAACCAGCAGCTTCAGCTTATGATTTATCTTTAGCTTATAGTCCTGGAGTTGCGGCTCCAGTTAAAGAAATAGCTGCCAACCCTGAAAATGCCTATCGTTATACCAATAAAGGCAATTTAGTTGCAGTTATTAGTAATGGTACTGCTATTTTAGGTTTAGGCAACTTAGGAGCCTTAGCCAGCAAACCAGTTATGGAAGGTAAAGCGTTATTATTTAAAAAATTTGCTAATTTAGATTCTATAGATATAGAAATAGACACCAAAGGTAATCAAGAATTTATAGACACAGTAAAACGCATATCATGCAGTTTTGGCGGTATAAACTTAGAAGATATTAAAGCTCCAGAATGTTTTGCTATCGAAAAACAGCTTATAGAAGAATGTGATATTCCAGTTTTTCATGATGATCAACACGGAACAGCAGTAGTAACCGCTGCTGGATTTTTAAATGCTCTAGAAGTAGCTAATAAAAAAATAGAAAATGTCAGACTAGTGTGCCTCGGTGCCGGATCCGCAGCTATTGCATGTATTAAAATATTATTCCAATACGGTTTAAAAAAAGATAACTTAGTAATGTTAGATAGCAAAGGAGTAATCAGCACAGCTAGAACAGATATAAATCACTACAAAGCTGAATTTGCTCTAGATACCAATTGGAAAACACTAGATGACGCTATTGATGGAGCTGATGCATTTTTAGG
This sequence comes from Candidatus Gorgonimonas eunicellae, assembly GCA_929200395.1. Lineage (GTDB taxonomy): Bacteria > Pseudomonadota > Gammaproteobacteria > Pseudomonadales > Endozoicomonadaceae > CAKMZJ01. The sequence continues at coordinate 11,047 of CAKMZJ010000025.1, forward strand.
TGTTTCAGGAGGTAATTTATTATCTGCTGAACAGGTTAAAAAAATGGCACTTAATCCTATTATATTCGCATGCGCTAACCCTGAACCAGAAATCAGACCAGAAACTGCTCTAGCAGTAAGACCAGATGCTATCATTGCAACAGGAAGATCTGACTATCCTAACCAAGTAAACAACGTTCTGTGTTTTCCTTATATTTTTAGAGGAGCTTTAGATGCTAGAGCGAGTTGCATAAATGATGCCATGAAAATAGCCGCTATTGAAGCAATTCGTAGTATTGCTAAATTAGAAGTAATTCAAGAAGTAAAAGATATGTACAATGGAGAAGATTTTAGTTTTGGGAGTAATTATATAATTCCTAAACCTGGAGATCCACGATTGCTTGATATAGTAGCACCTGCTGTAGCCAAGGCAGCGATAGATTCTAATGTATCAAAATTATACCCACAAAACTAATACTCCTTCAACTCTTTTCCTTAAATTTAAGCTTGCGCTTTAGATTACGAAAACTAGTAGAAGATGTATATACACTTATTATTTACAATTAAGATTACATTATGAATTCAAATAGTCCAGAAGATAAATTTAAAATATTCGGCAGAATAGGATGCGTATACTGCTCTAAAGCCAAAGAAGCTCTGGAAACTAGAAGCATACCTTTTGATTTTATTAATATGCAACAAGAAGGTATTTCTAAGTCAGATATAGCAAAGCAAATTGGCAAACCAGTAAATACTGTACCGCAAATTTTTTACGGACAGCATCATATTGGTGGCTATACTGAATTAGCACAATACCTTGAAAACAATATGTAATTAATATTATAAGAAGGTCTTTGTTATTTTATATTAGCTGCGATGACATCTTTAGCAGCTTGTGCCCAAGGATGATTAGGAGCATACTTCAAAGCATTTTTATAACATTCCAATGCTCCTGGTAAATCTTGCATCCTTGCTAAAGCATCTCCTAAAACATAATAATACCCGCCCTGTTTTGGCATATCATTGATTGCTTTTTTTAAAGTAGATACTGCATGCTGTAACATTCCTAATTGTACATAAGTGCTAGCTAGCATCTGGTGAGTAAAAGGCGTATATGGTAGTATATGTTCGATACTATATTTATAAGCGTTAATTGCCTTTTCATACTGTTTTTTATGCAAATACAAATTTCCTAAACTATAATATAAATTATCTGGATCAGCCGGATTAATCTCTAAAGACTTTTCAATAAAGCCAATAGCTAAATCTATTCGTTCTTGCTCCATTGCCATAGCTGCCATATTACGACAATGATGCGCACCTATCCATTTATCATAAGAGTTATATACATAAGGCGACAGTGACAAACATCCTGCTGCAAATAATACAAGACAAGATTTCCCTAAAGTATTAGGTATATTAACTGTTATTTTTCTTTCTTTACCTAACAAAATATGCTGCCATTTTTCTCTAAATGATTTAGCATTTATATCAGAAGCTTGTGGTAATCTGATATAATCGTTATATACAAGTGCTATATAACTAAAAATCACTATACAAGGAATACTTACTCTTAACGGAAAACTTGCACTCATATTAGTTGATACCCCAATAAGAGCCGTACAAATACTAGCAGCAAAAATCGCCTCTTCTGTTTTAGGATATGTACTGACAATTCTTAATATCATATAAAAAACAGATAGTATAATCATTATAAAACAAAAAAAACCAATAAATCCTATTTCAGCAAAAGTTTGTAGCCATTCATTATGAGTACGTTTATAAAGTACACGTGCATCTGGATATTCAGTAGACATACATTCAGACAAATGATATTTTCCAGCATATTTAGGATAATACAACGACCAATTACCAAAACCTACTCCTAGCCAAAAGTTTTCTTTAATCATATGCAAGGTATTAAGTATCAATCTTTTTCTTTCTATTATTGATCCTGTTCTACTTGTAACTTTTTGTACGGGAGATATCTCCGCCCATCTTTTTAACTTAAATTCAGGAGTTAAACAACCAATGAAGATAGCAGCGATAATAGACACTAACGCTGTAGTGATTTTTAATCTAGAAAACCCTCTAAAAGCCGTATTATTTTTTTTCTTAAAATAATAAAACCAACAACAAAAAGCTAATACTTCTAGTGCCGTACCAAACATAACTGTTCTATTGTTAGAGCATTGTATGTAAACAAACATACAGCAGATAAGTATTCCTAAGGGAATAATAAAATATTTTTTATTAGTGACAACAAACATAAATGCAAATAGCGGCAAGCACAACATAATAAAATGCATCGCTACATTTCTATTTCCAAAGCCCGCTGCTGGAGCTACAGCTTGGAGATAAAAGTCAAATTTATTAAAATATTGTAAAATACCTACAATTGTTACAACAGTAGCAGAGCCTAATATTGCTGTTAATATTATAACTTTACTCTGTTTGGGATCTAAACAACTAATTAATTGAATTAAAAAAAGACACAATATCCCAGCAGCCAACCATCTTGACAAATCAATAATTCCTAAATTTTTATGATATGCCCAAATCATTGACAAACTAGATATTAGCAACAATGACATAATCCATATATGGATACTAGATAGATGTAGCTTAAAAGAATTATTTTTATAGAAAATATTTATAATGGCCCAAATACCAAATATTGCTGGTAGACTAACTTGAAAGAACCAAGCCTTATAAAAATCGGCATAACTTCCAGCCTTGGCAAATATAGTGGGGGCTACTAGAGGAGAAATAAATATAGCTATTGACATAAGAATAAGAACAATAATATTCTTATTTAAATACTTTTCTATTACCATGTTATACACCATAAAACATTAAAACATCATTAACAAAATGTATACACCTTATACCTGAAGCCACCTTATTTTAGATCTTAGTAAAAAGATTTAATTAAAAGCAAAATACTACAGGTAATGCGAGTTGCACTTTAAGGTGTTTTAACAGTTAAGCAAATCTTTGTAATTTAATACTACTAGATTCGCTAAATGGTTATCTCGTTTAATAAGCTAAAAACCAGTTACTGAAAAGATGTAGATTATAGTAAAACTGGCATATACACCTTTACTTAAAAACATATAAAATTACATAGATAAATACACATTTTTAATTAAATAAAAATTTATACATATTTTATATTGAATTTAACAGCAATATATAAAACTATAGACTTGTATAATATAATATAATGTATTATATTGTATTAATTATTTATTATATTTAATAATCGAGTAACACAATTTATACATATATAAAAATAAATACTTATAAAGCATAATTTTTATGATGTTTTACTAAAAATAAGTTAAATAAATTTTATAAAGTAAAATATGCTTAATACTCTTTGAAATTATAGGTTGTTATGGATGCTTGATAAGGTTATATTATTGAAGTAATCTATATTATTTAATTATTTTACGACAATTAACTGTAATATATAAATAAATATTATAATAATTAATATATTTTTAATATTAAATGTTGATATTATTAAATAGCTATTGTAATGTTTTACTATGCTAATAAATAAAATAATACAAATAATAGCATATATTAACAATTCATCTTGTTTATTAATAATATTTATTTTTTTGTGCTTTTATAATTAAATTATACGAGAAAAATATTGTATTTTTCTTGAAATTTAATAAATGATTCTATTAATGCCCCCATAAATGCATACTAATGCATTAGTAGAGTAGTGATTGTTGTTCGTAACATAGGAGTTATTAATGAAACATAATCCTTCAATAGATTTAGATTCAATTTATCAAAGAGACGCTGCAAAAGAAATAATATCACCATTGATTAAAAAAATAGCCGAACGATGTTTGCATATTGAGCTTGATTACCACTTAAAAAATTCTAACTTAAACAATCCTAATAAAAAAAATCGTAAGAATGGATATACGAAAAAGAAGATAAAATCATTATTTGGTAATTTTAAGCTCAACTCTCCTCGAGATAGAAATGGTAGCTTTCATCCTTTGTTTATTAAAAAAAATCAAACAAACATTACATCTAATGATTTGGATAAAAATATATTATATATGTTATCCTCAGATATAGGAAGACCAAATATCAGATCTTATCTAGAGGAGATATATCAACAACATGATAATCTAGCTGAGCTTATATCAGACTTTATAATTAAAGAAAACAACTCTTTACAGAGTAAAGAAGTAGCGAAAAGTTACTCTATTATTTGGTTAGAGTCTATCACTTGTAAAAATAAAGATTCTTTAGAAGCTAGTATAAAATATTATTATCTCTTAGGGGTCTCAGCTAATAACACTAAGGAGTTATTAGGCGTATATTCAGATAAATACGCACGACAAGAAGCTTGGAAAGACATTTTCTTAGACTTAAAAAATCGTGGAATGCAAAGTGTAATCTCTGCTTATACTGACAATGATTCTAAAATACTAGAATATATCTCTCAGATATTCCCTAATGTAGAATTGCATCAAGAATCTTTAGTATAGTTAAGTTTTTATTACTTACACCTTCAAATTGAAGGTGTATATACACTGACAGCTAGAGAAATACTAGTTTTCATCTACCACGTGTATATTCATTCTATATCATCATCGTAAGCGTCACATTCCTCATAGCTATCTATATTTTTAATAGAAAGATCATAAATACAAGAACCATCTTCATTAAATATATGACGTAAAAAGAATGCTCCTTGTGAACTTATAAGGATTATTAATAATTTCCCAACTTTATCAATAGTATTAGATTTCGCATAAGATTTAACTATTGATACTAAAGGTACGTTATAAGCCATAGCAGGATCATACTCTATAATATCATCAAAATCATCAAGAACAACACTAAAATTATTGGTTTCTGTTGCTAGATCTCCTGTTTTTAATGCATCAATAATAACACCCTTTTTGCCTTCTCTACTATATGGAGCACAGTCTTTTGCTGGCAAGTAATGACAAGATGAATCAAAATTTTCTACAGCTAAAGCTGCTAAAGTTGTTTTGCCAACTTTTGATTTTCCCGTTATATGGATTAATAGAGTAGACAATTTAGTGCTATTCTTAAATGTTGCTATATCTTGTTTTAAACGCTGTATAACAGTTTGAGATTTATAATAATCAAAAGATTTATTTGTTGTATCCATAAAACTTTTTTGACCAAACTGTGGTTGTATTTTACTAATTGCAAAATCAAAACAGCCATTATTTACATCTAAAGATTCTAAATTATATATTTTATTAGGGTAAAAATAGTTGTCTTCAGGGGTAAGACCTTGAGCATCCCTTATAGCTGCAAGCTGTGCTTTTTGAACTATAGACGCTATTTCTGCTCCAGTATATCCAGAAGTTTTACTTGCTAAATCTTGGAAATTAACGTTGGGATTTAAAAATCCTGAAGCAGCTAAACAATTGGTTTGAATCTCAAAAATTTCTTTTCGTTGTTCATTATTTGGTAAATTAAAAGCTATTTTAACATCCATACGACCAGGTCTAGTTACTGCGTTATCTATTAAATCTAACCTATTAGTAGTTCCGAAAACTATAATATTACATTGATTTTCATTTTTTTGATCAATTCCATCTAAGCAAGTTAAAAATTGATTAACAACTCTATCTGTGCCAGCAGAGGAATTGCCAGCTGAGCCTCTTTTAGCTAACATTGCATCAATTTCATCGATTAACACTATAGCAATTTCATCATCTTCAACATCATTTGCCTGTGTAAAAATCTTGCGTACGCTTTCTTCAGAATCACCTACATAACGGCTGAATATTTCTGGTCCACTTATTTTAATTACTTTAACTTTTAAGTTATTAGCTTCCATGATATTTTTAATTGCAGAAATAAATAAAGTTTTACCTGTTCCAGGAGGACCGTATAATATACCACCTCGGGAAATATTCATATTAATTTTTTCACGCATTTTTTTTTCTAATAACCTTGGTGCAATAAACGTTTCTACAAATAATTTAATAGAGCTAGTTACACCACCAATACCAAACTGAGAACAGTCAAAATCAAATTTTTCTATAATATTATGGATTCTTTTATCTTTAGGAGTATTTATTATTGTAATATTTTTTTTCTTCCTTGTTATTACATCTACGCACGCAATTTTACAGTTTGCATGCACAATAAAATAATCTGTTTCTAGATTTTCTTTATTTTTTTTAATTACTATTGTTAAAAACAAATCTTTATTTTCTATACCGCTATAAGGCATTTTTAAAAAATACTTTATATTAGTCTTTATGAGAACTTCATGCTTTATAAAGTATTCATTAAATGCTTGAATAATATCATTGAATTCTATATTTATATTTTCTGGGGTACTACTATTACTATAAAGTAAATTAATTCTTTGCTGTTCTGTGGTTAAATTATTTTGATTGTCATGATATTTAGGACGATATCCACTATTATGTATTTCTAAACAAGCTTCTGATATCGGATTAAAACGTTGCCTGTGGTCAGTTACAGGTTCTATATTTATATTTTGATTATAACCTACATATAAGGTTTTAGACAGTGAAGAATCGATATATAGTAAAGCACTATCTAGAGTCTCTTGGTGTAATACACTAAAATACTCTAAGTTACTACCATTTGTACGGTTACTGTCTTTGATGTAATGGTAATATTTAAAACTAGCATCTGTTAGATTAGAAACAGCACCAGGAAAACCAAAAAATAAAGGATGCATTTTAATAGTTTTTTTAGTTTCGGTAGCAAATATAGAATTAATAACAAGCAACCATATTAAAACAACCCTTTTAGTTATAGATAGAATCATATTTAACCTTATAATTATTATTTTTTATTTAGAGCTTAAAAATATTAAATTAAGCAGAAGTAGTGACAGAAAAAGTTTAAAATAAAATATTCCTATTTTAAAATAACCTTAGTGTAATATTCTATGTAGATTATATCTTAAACTGCACTTTATATAGAAACATCAGCTAAGAGTACAGGATTTCACCTTAATATACTAGTATTTCGCAGGCATAATATTAAAATTTATAATAGCTAATACATCTTTAAATATCGCAGATATAATATAAGTATTTTAGATTATAACAACAATTTAAGACACAAAGTATTGTAAAAGGAAATAAAATGAAAAAAAAAGATACTAAAACAAAGCTTGAACAGCAAATAGAACAAAATAATCAATTGATAGCTTCAGCAAAAACATTAATGTCTAAAATGAATAAGCTGACTAAGCGTAATCATATCAATGTAAAGGAAAGTTTGTTTTTTATAGAAAAGTTGAATCCTAGCAAAGGCTACCTACAACAATCTCTATTAAGCATGGAGAAACAATTATCTAGCAATACAATAAAGAGCAGCGGTAGTAAAAAAGATAACTTATCTTATAAAGTATTTCGAAAAAAAACTATTTAATTTATTGTTAATTTTAAAATGTATAAAGATTAAATTTAAGATATAGCTTTGTAAACACGACCTTGTGTAGATCAAAGCTATATCTTCAATACTACTATCTAGTCTACATCTTTCCAGTATTCTCTTTTTAACAAATAGGCAAAAACAAAAAATAATAGCAGAAATAGTAACACGTATACACCTATATATTCGCGTTCTTGTTTAAAAGGTTCCGCTGAATAATGTAGAAAATTTACTATATCATACACAAATTGATCGTACTGTTCAGGAGTCATAGAACCTTTGCGACTGCTATCTACTTTTAAGCCACAGAGTTTTTCTCCAGTAAGCGGATCTACCAATTCTGGATCATCATTAGGACCACAAGTGTCTACTTGTACTCCTTGTAATCCAATAAGAACATGAGGCATGCCCACGTCTGGATATACCTTGTTATTAACTCCATAGGGGCGAAGCTCATCTTCATAAAAAGTTTTAAGATAAGTATAGACCCAATCAACACCTTTAGCTCTGGTTATTAGGTTTAAGTCAGGTGGGGTGGCGCCAAACCATTGTTTAGCATCTTTTTCATCCATGCTATTGGTCATTAAATCGCCAAATTTTATACCTGGATTAAAAATCATATATTGCATCATTAGGTCTTCTGGAATGCCAAGATCGTTAGCTACACGTTCATAACGTTGAAATTTCATACTGTGACATCCAAAACAGCTATAGATAAAATTACGAAGTCCACGCTGCAATGAAGCTTTGTCTTCTATATTAACATTAGCTGCTTCTAATGGATAAGCCTCTTCTTGAGCAAGAACAAGTTTAACGTTAAATGATAACAATATTATAAAAATAAGTGATAATTTTTTCATTAACTAGTAACCCTCTTAGGTACAGGGTATGTTTTTTCTCTGCTACTATAAATAGGCATAAAAATAAAAAATGAAAAATATAAGAAAGTACAAACTTGAGACATAATAGTATAAGTGTCGGTTGTTGGTTTAGTTCCGAGCCAAATTAATGTTACAAATACAATTGCAAATAAAATTATAGCTGTACGACTAATAAAACCTTTATAACGCCAAGACTTCACAGGGCTTCTATCTAGCCATGGCAATACAAACAAGATAGCTATTGCTCCAGCAAATGCAATTACTCCTCCAAGTTTAGAATCTATCGGGCCAATATCAAAAGTTATAGCTCTAAGAATAGAATAAAAAGCACCAAAATACCATGATGGTGCTATATGTTCTGGAGTTTTTAAACTATTAGCCTGTTCAAAGTTAGCATGTTCAAGAAAATAGCCACCCATTTCTGGAAAAAAGAAAATAATACCACAAAAAACAAACAAAAATACGACAACACCTACTATATCTTTAACAGTATAATAGGGGTGAAAGGCAACACCATCTATAGGAATTCCATTTTCATCTTTATGTTTTTTTATCTCTATGCCATCAGGGTTATTAGATCCTACTTCGTGTAACGCTAAAATATGTAACACTACTAGCCCTAGTAATACTATAGGTAACGCAACCACATGCAGAGCAAAAAATCTATTTAAGGTAATTCCTGATATTAAATAATCACCACGAATCCATTGTTGTAAATCAGGACCTATAACAGGTATGGAACCAAATAGTGAAATAATTACCTGAGCACCCCAATATGACATTTGCCCCCATGGTAATAAATACCCCATAAATGCTTCTGCCATTAAAGCAAGATATATAGCCATACCAAAGATCCAAATTAATTCTCGGGGTAATTTATATGAACCATAAAGAATAGCTTTAAACATATGCAAATAGATAACCACAAAAAACATTGATGCCCCGGTAGAATGCATGTATCTGATTAACCAACCAAATTCTACATCACGCATAATATATTCAACAGATGCAAAAGCTCCTTCAGAACTAGGATTATAGCTCATTGTCAGCCATACTCCCGTTAGTAGTTGGTTGACTAATACTACTAATGACAATGCACCAAAATAATACAAAAAATTAAAATTTTTCGCTGCGTAGTATTTACTTAAATGTCTTTCCCATGCTTCTATTACGGGTAAACGATCATTTACCCAATACAGAATACGTTTAAGCATTATCGCTTCCCCCGTCTTCTCCGATAACAACAATGAATTTATCAATGAACATATAAGGAGGAATTACTAAATTAGTTGGTGCTGGAACACCTTTGTAAACCCTTCCTGCTAAATCAAATTTTGAACCATGGCAAGGACAATGATAACCTCCTTGCCAAGATTCATCAAAATACATTGGTTGTACTTCTGGATAGTATTTAGGAGCACATCCTAAGTGAGTACAAATTCCTATAACAATAAAAAATTCTTTGTTTCGAGATCTGAATTCATTTTTTGCATATGCAGGTTGATCAGATTTTTTTGATAAAGGATCTCGTAACTTGCTATCGTCGTCTTCTAATCTTTTTAGCATTTCAGGGGTTCTACGAACAACATATATTGGTTTCCCACGCCATTCGTAAATAATTTGTTGGCCTGGCTCTAACTTGCTAAGATTAATCTTAACAGAAGCTCCCGCAGCCTTAGCTTTAGCACTTGGGTTCCAAGATTTTACAAATGGAACTGCAACCCCTAAAATACCAGCCGCTCCTATTATAGACGTAGCAGCTACTAAAAACCGGCGCCTATCTTTTGTTACTGCACTTTTATGTTGACGTCGATCTTCTTTTACGTCGTCTTTACTCATGCATTCGTTCTCCTGTGTATTTATTGCGGTGTTTTATATAAAAAGTCAATAAATTTTATTATGCTGTTGTAAAAGATAAAACACTTATTTACCTTAATACACACTTAAAATTTAAATTTGCTACAGAGCATCTAAATCAGATTCTGCCGTGCGTATTCTAATAACTTTTTCTAACGGCGTGACAAGTATCTTGCCATCTCCTATTTTTCCAGTTTTAGATACCTTACAAATACAATCAATGACTTCTTCTAATAAATCTTCTGGAACAGCAATTTCTATTTTTATTTTTGGTAAAAAGTCAATTATATATTCTGCACCGCGATATAACTCAGCCTGTCCTTTTTGTCGTCCAAAGCCTTTTACTTCAGATACTGTCATACCTTGAATACCGATTTTGCTTAAAGATTCTTTTACATCATCTAATTTAAAAGGTTTAATAATTGCAGATATTAATTTCATCATATTACTATAAAATCCTTAACAATAACTTACTATTATAATACTATAAATGAATATATACAAAGGCAAATATAAGGTAGGATAAAACACATTTTGTCGTTGTTTAATAATTATAGAATATAATTAAATATTATACGTATTGTTTTGTTACAAATGGCATTTGGCATATTTTCATTTTAATTTTATGTTTACGTACGTTTACATAGATAACTTCATTCAAGCTAGCTTGACTTGCATCAATATAACCCATAGCAATTGGAACTTGCAAGCAAGGAGATATACAGCCAGAAGTAATTATACCTATTTCATAATCGTTATTATCAACTATTGTATACCCTTGACGTACAGGTATTTTTTTTTCAGCGATTAACCCAACTCTAACTCTTGCTGGTTCTACACTTGGTGATAGAATAATTTCAGATCCATTAAAACCACCTGGCCTATTACCATTTAAACGTCTATTCTTGCTTATTACCCATTTTAAATTACTAGACGCTAGGGTTGTAGTTTCATCAATATCATTACCATATAGACACAAACCAGCTTCTAATCGTAAAGTATCTCTAGCAGCTAATCCACACAACTCTACCAAGCCATGATTTGCAATTTCCGCTACTACTTTCGTTGCTATTTCATTAGGAATAGAGATTTCAAAACCATCCTCACCGGTATAACCACACCTAGCCACAAAGCAATCTTTACCATCTAATGAAATAGCTCTGCAGTCCATAAACTTCATAGTAGTTATTTGTGGAATAATTTCTGCTAATATTAATTTAGCACTAGGTCCTTGTAACGCAATTAATGATCTATCTTCTAACAAAGTTAAATTATTATTAATAGATAAATTTTTATTAATAAAATTAATATCTTTATTTTTACAACCAGCATTTACCACAATATAAAAAAAATCTTGATAGCGACTTATTATTAAATCATCTAAAATTTGACCTTGTTCACCTAACAATACAGAGTATGCTTGTCTGCCAATAGGTAAATTTATTAAATCTGTAGGAATTATTTTTTCTAGCTCATTTATCGATTGCTCGTTATAAGGTATTATAAGCTGCCCCATGTGTGATACATCAAATAAGCCTGCTTTAGCTCTTGTATGCAAATGTTCTTTTACTGCTCCTAATGGATAACATAAAGGCATTTTATAACCATAAAAATCAACAAATTTAGCATTTTCTTGCTCATGTATTGCATATAAAGCAGTATGACTAATGGTAGTTTTTTCAATTATTGTGTTCAAGACAAACCTCGGTATTAAAATTTTATTTCTTCGCTTTAATCTGCTAATATACACCTAATAGATTATACAAAACAGTTAGGAATTTAAATGCAAAACCCGCTACCACTATTAGGTGTTAATATAGATCATGTTGCCACATTAAGACAAGCACGACAGATAAACTATCCTGATCCTATTCACGCTGCTTTACAGGCTGAATTAGCTGGAGCAGACTTTATTACTTTACATTTAAGAGAAGATAGGCGTCATATTCAAGATAACGATGTAATTCAATTAAAACAGCTAATGCAAACTAAGATGAACCTAGAGCTGTCAACACAACAGATTATGATCGATTTTGCAAAAAAAATCCAACCATATAATGTTTGTCTAGTTCCAGAGAACAGACAAGAGATAACAACAGAAGGTGGCTTAGATGTAATTCGCGGAATAAAACAAATAACTAATATGTGCTCTCAGCTATTAAACTATGGGATAAACGTCTCATTATTTATTGATCCTGATACCAAACAGATTGACGCAGCTTGTGAAACTGGAGCTAAAGCTATAGAGCTACATTCAGGGGAATGGGCTAATAATAATACACAAGATGAACTAGCTATATTAAAAGATGCTACTGCATATGCTAACTCTAAAGGTTTAATTGTTAATATTGGGCACGGATTAAATTACCATAATGTAAAGCCTGTAGCAGCCATCGATGGTATTACCGAGTTAAATATTGGGCACGCTATTATTGCACGCGCTGTTTTTACAGGAATACAACGCGCTGTGTCTGATATGATACAATTAATACAAACCTCAAAAAGCACCAAATAAATTATGATAGTAGGAATAGGAACTGACATAGTAGATATTACGCGTATTGAAAAAATATCTCATAAATACAAAAAAAAATTTGCTAAAAGGATATTATCTGCGACAGAATATAAAGTGTGGAAAACTGAAAAATACCCATATAGATATTTAGCGAAAAGATTTGCTGCCAAAGAGGCAACACTCAAAGCTTTAGGTGTTGGTCTTGGAAAAATAAAATTTCAAGACATAGAGATTACAAGACTAAAGTCAGGAGCCCCAGTATTAAATTTACACAATAATGCATTAATTTTACAAAACAACTTAGGTGCTGATAGACTACATATAAGTATATCTGATGAAATTGCCTATGCGGTTGCTACTGTAATATTTGAGTCATCTGTTTAGATTTATA
>CAKMZJ010000026.1 GCA_929200395.1 Candidatus Gorgonimonas eunicellae
AGGTGTATAGTGTCGACTAAATCAAGAAATACTAACGCAGGATAAAAGCTTAGAAGCCTTGCCCTCTGGGGGCTATTAAAAAAATCTACTTCATTGTTAAAACACTTTGAAATGCACTTGCATTCCTGCAGCGTTTTGCCTCGAATTAGATCTTTTTCTTTAGCCCTGAAACCTAGCATTTCCATCTACCACGTGTATATACACGTAGCAGATGGAAATTCTAGGTATATAAAATAAACTAATAATAACTTTTTATGTCTATAAGTTAAATAATTAATATAAGGAACATTATGAATCTTCAAAAAATAGAAAAAGCTGCTGAATTATTATTACAACTGCAAGATATTAAAAAATCTCAATCTGAACTTGCTATGATGAAATGCGGAAAAGTTATAACTGTAGAAACATTAAACAAAGAAAATCAATATTTAGCTGATAATGGTTTCAATGCTCAATCTTTAACAACGGTAGAAGAATGCAAAAATAACTTACAGCAAAGGTTAATAAGTTTAGAAATAACACCTAACAGTAAAATAACTGCTGATAGTCTGCACCCTAAACTTAAAGACACAATTATTGCCTATTATATGCAACAAGGGCTAACTATTAATGAAATAGTAAAATTAATAGATAATTGTGACAACCATCTAGATACATTTAAAATTTTATTAGAAACAAAATTAGCAAGTAATGACATTAACTATAAATTACAACCTACAAATAATGAACCATATATTAATTTACAAAAATTAGCAAACTACCTAGAGCTATATATAACTGATGCTAGCACCATAGAATTAATCTTTAATAGAATACAAGAGTTGGCTACAGATAATAAACCTATTACTATAGCAGCAGTATATAACAATCTTAAATACGAATTCAACCTAACAGACATATTGCTACAAGGAATCATTAAAATTTTATATGGTAACGAAACAAATCCTATATTTCATGAGCATAAAAATAACCTTCCTTTACAAAAAAACCAGCAAGATGAAACTTTAAATATTAAATATAATAAGACTATGGAAGAAATAGAAATAGAAAAAAAAGAAAAAGATGCAAGATATCAACAAAAGCATCAAAACTATTTAAAAATTTACCGTGCCAATGGATTAGAACTAGAAAAAAAACATTCCATAGCGATAGGATCACAAATTGCAGATAAAACAGGATCTTTTTTTGACCCTCATACTACTATTTTTGCAGATTTAGAATATGCTGATTTAAACGGCGATATTTTAAATACCATTGATTTGTTGCATAGCGAAGTTAAAAACCATAATAAATTTAAGTATATTGCTTTTACTCATACACCTGGATTTATTTTTAAAGATATAGACCATAGTTTAACTTTAATGTTAAAGATTTATGATATTCTACAACCAGGCGGTATAGTTATGATATCTGCTGGTATTAACATACTATGCACCACTACCAACTCAAATAAAAGCTTTATCTATAATATATTAATACCTGCAAACTTCTTAGAAAATGAAATAGTTACTTTAAATACTCATATTATATATAAATATGAAACTTGTTTATCTTTATTAAACAACAATAACCATAAATTTGAAAATCCTAGTAATGCTGTTAATCTCATAGCAAGAAAGGTATAATTAATCAAATGACAATATAATAATGCATATGGTTTAAAAGCATGAAAATTTGTATACTTAATTATATCAATAAGACAAGGAATGTACATGGCTAACCCTATCAACTCGGTATTGCAACCTCTATCATCAACCGCATCAAACCTAAACCCCAGAGCAAACACACCAAATTCTGGAGTAGAGGTAATAGCGAATATTACAAAATATACAAATTCAGAGCATGATTTTTTTCAACCTATGAAGGAATATATCAATAATAAAGATATTCTAGAAAAATTAACACCTGCTACTCCAAAATCTATTTATACAACCGCATCAAATAACACTACCAAAAATATCTTAGTATTAAACTCTATAAGCAACTCTATTGCTTTTCTTGAAAATCAGATAGCTTCGATACCTACCGAAGATAAAGACACCCTAGAAAGTTTAAGCACAATGTTGTTTTCTAAAATAAATGATCTAGTGCTTGAAGCTCAAAAAAACCATGCAGATATATCGCCAGAAATAGAAGAAAAGATTAATACTATTTGCAATCATGCTCAGTGCTTACTTAATTTTTTAATGGATAGGTATTCTGAAATCAACGATTTTCCTTCATATGTAAACTGCATGAAACACTTAAACAAAATTTTGATGCTAAAACATGAACCAACAGCAATCATGGACCGTATTTCTAGCTCAAGTTTTATTGATCAAATAACAAAAGCAACTTCAGATACCACTAGCAATCAAGATGAACATAAAATATCCTTACTTAATAATTTAAATGAATTACGCAATCTATTTATTACAGCAAAGCTTCAGCAACAAGCTGATACAAATCCTATCAACTTAAATACTTTCTCTAAAATTTATAATCCTGAAACTACTACTATTCCTAGTTTAGATATTGCCACTATTCAATATTCAAGATTAACAGGTCAAATAAATAGTGCTACTAATTTAATGCTAGCCTGCAGAAAACAAATATTAGGTACAGAAACTAATAACTATAAGAACTATAAAATACCTTCTGGAAGTTTTAACTTAGATATAGAGCTTATTAAATTGTTATTTACCTTAGGTAATATAGAACTAACTCAAATATTGTACAGTGATATATCTAAAAACAACTTACAACAAGATATAATACCGTTAGAGGACTTAACGCAAGAAATAACAAAAGATCTTACTAATATAATTGATAATTTATCTACTTGTAATGAAGAATATGAAGACTTAGATGAAATAACAGAGGTAGACATGGCTTTATCCCTGTTACAATATCACCCTAAAAATATGCTTTCCTATGCAAGTTTGTATCCTGATACACAAACTAATAAACATATAACTTATAATGCTTTATCATATTTATATACTTTCATAAAGCATGCTAGTCATAACTCTAATTGGAAAGACAAGCTACAACTTTTTAATTTACTTGCCGAAAAATATGTACCTGATTTATTCCCAAATATAGATTCATTCACTCTTAGTTATGAAGATGCAAATAGAATCAGGTTTGCAAACAGGTATTACCCAAACACCGATACAAATATACTAGATAAATACAAATATAAATTACAAGAATTTTATAATCTAAATGAAGATATTTTAGATTATATAGATTCTATAGTTGATTAACTATTTATTTAATCAATAACTCATAGTGTTTTGCTAATATCATAAAAATATTTATTTATTTTAATTTTTTCATTATATGACAATAAATCGAATAATATTTTAGCTGTAATATTAATATTTGCATTCTCTTTGAATAATATTTTCAATAATAATTCCTTTTTATCTTGTAAAAGAGTATCCGAATTATTACATTCTATATATAGTATACCTTCTTTGTCTGCAAGGTGGTATAGATGATCTTTATCAATAAAATCCACAAAAAATAATATCCTATCATTAGATAATTGATTACATGATATACTAAATAAAAATCTTGTAAGATTATTTCTTAATCTATCAGGATCAAATGTTAAATAATCTTCACAGGTGTCGTTTATTGAAACTTCAGAAGAAGTGCTTTTCAATGATTCAACATCATCATTTTGTTTTGCTTTTTGTTGTAAGAATGTTTTTAGCTGATAAATAACTTCATTAGTTTCTTCTCCAAGGGTACTTATAATTATTTCAGCTAGTTCTTGCCTAGACATTCTAAGTTTAATTTTTTCTAAAATAGTTTCTTCTAGCACATCTTTTATATTTAATTGCAAAAATACAATTGTATTATCTATTTGTTGTCTTCTTTTTTTTTGTATATTTTTGTCATCTGTTTCTACTAAAAATTTAGTAATTTGATTATCTTTTATTTTTTCAAGAAACAATATTATTTTTTGGAAATTAAATCCTTTAGCTATAATATTTATTATATCTACAGCACTATCAGGCAATTTTTTAAGATCTGGTTTTTGTTCTATTAACCTTTTATTAATTGCTTGACGAAATAATTCACAAATAAATTTAACAGGATTTTCTTCTTTATTTAAGTGTACCTCATGCATAACATTTGAATCTAAAAATTTTTTCTTATACTTTTTAGAATCTTTTCGTAAACAACCAATTTGTAGGTTTTTGTTTTTATAAAAAAAAGCTCTATTAGAACACACCTCATCTTTTAAATTTTCAATACTTGTTATTTTTGATAATTTAGCATTCTCAAAAACTTTATTGGTATCAATAATAACACTACCACTAGAAATATTATCTAAATCATTAACCCAAATAAAACCTACTATTAACTTTTGTAAAAATATTTTTAAAGCTCCCATATAATTACAATATTCTTCATTATTATTTATAAGGTTAGGTTTTTTAGGTAAAGATTCTATTATTTGCCTTTTTTGTTGTATATCTAGACTCTTTAAAAGCAAGTTACCTTCTGAATATAGAGACACTTGACAATCATGCCTAACTCTATTACATATATTTACTATACTTTTATTATAATATTGTTCATATGATGAATCTCTAATAAATAATACAACTAAATATAGCCGTTCAATAAATTCGTTATATCCTTCATCAAACTTAATATCTGATGAAGATAAAAATGCTACCAAACCATCAACTAATAAAATTATAATATCTATGTCTTTAGTATTATCAGGAATTATATTATAATAATATCCATGACCTTTATATAACTTGTTTTTTTCATCATCATTATCATCATCATCGTCATCATCTCTATTATTACCTCCTGAAAAAATAGAATTATTTAAAAATAAACTTGGGGTATATAAAGAGCTAGATCTTACAGAAGAATTACTTGATATTTTTTGGGAATGAACATTATAAGATCCTTGTTCTTGTTGTTTTTCACGTCCACATTGTTTTATATTACCATTTTTAATTAAATTATATCTTTCTAAAAAAAAAGTACTATGTTCTAATGCTTCCACATAAAGACTATACAATGTTAATGTAAATAATATAACATTTATAATTTTTAACATAAAAAACCTTTATTATTATTGAAATTATTTTTTTATAATAAACACTATAAATATAGCTGTTAATTACTTTCATAAAATTAAAGATAAATATATATACATTGGAATACAACTAATCATTAACTATATAGCATTTTATATATTTTGTAAATAAAGATACATTTTTTATTATATAATTAGTGTCTACACGACAGTTAAAGATGCTAGTTTTCAGCAAGTAATTTTTGGCACATTAAACAAGATGCCTACTTTGGCTATTTATATTCGTGCTAAATTAAAAATATCTACTTCACCAGTTAAAATACTTTGAAACCTAGCATTTTCATCTGCCACGTGTATGATGGTTTATAGTGCAAAAGCTAAATATCGTTAACATATTCATAGTATGGCGGCGGCTATCCTATATATAACTTCTGCCTGTCGTTTTCTAGTAAATGGACAAGATGGAAAACAGCTACTTTTGGGCTTTTTATGAGGAGATCTACTTAGGTAGCTATCAGTTTCAGATACTTTAGTAGCCATTGATGTTTTACACTGAAATAAATCTTTTTAGTAGCCCCAAGTACAAGTTTTAGGGCGAGAAAAATATCACTTGCAACATCTTAAATTTTTGATACTCAAGGGTAAATCTTTAACTTTTTTAGGTATTGACCAAATAGCATAAGGAAGGTTGGAGAGTAATCTGGCTCCTAAAGCAAAAGTAGCTCCTAAAACAACTAAAGTAGATACAATACCTAAATCAACAGGAATAAAAACATTTTCCCCAGTACTTTCTAGTAATCTATTAGCATTCTTTGCAACTGGTCTAACATTATTTACATTTTCTAAATAAAATACCATTGCGGGTAAAATCAGAGCAGCTCCAATTAAAGATATAATTTTTGATTTTTTTATTCTATTGTTTTGTATCCAGCTTATTTTAAAAGCTCGACGATGTAAATAACTGTTCATCATAGAATACGAAAAACTAATAATATTTAATATAAGCACAGCTGTATCAGAAGAAATACCTACACCTTGTAAAATATTAGCGATATCTGCATCTTTATTAAACTCTAATAATTTATTTTTTTGACTGTCACTAATACAAATTTTATTAAAATCTACACCATCAGTACAATCACTAACAGAATCACATAAAAAGGTACCGTTATCTTTTAAGTTAAACAAATAACTACCATTATTTTGTTTTTCACCTACAAGGTTAACATAATCTCTTAGCATTGTTGCTGATGCAAATATATATTTAAACGAAATACCGCATAATACTGTAGCTCCTGCGATAAAACAAAGTTTAAATAGATTACTTGCAATATGATACCGAAAACCTCTCGGCTTATAATTAGAACCCAAATATTTTTGTAGTGAAGCAATTGTAGTCATTGAATTAAGACCACGATCAGATAAATACTCTTCTATGGTGAAATCTATTTGATCTGATGAATCATCATAGCTACAAATTAATGCAGTTTTAGTGCGTAAATCTGCAATAGTTTTTACTAATTGTTCGTATTCTAAATCTTGATTTTTAGTTTTTTTTCCACGACAATAATTATAGATATTTCTTAAAATAAAACTACCTTTTATTTCAAACTCATCTACTAACTGGAAAAAAAATATCGCACCTAACATAGCGGTATAAGAAAAATTAAAAACGTATCCAGCATTATCATGCATATCTAATGCTTTTTCATTACTAGTGATACTTTCGTACATCCATCTATATGCATCACCCGCCGTTTGAGCATCTATTATAGAATAAGCATATCCTAAATAAGCACAAGAACCTAGTTTAGCTAGAACCCAAAGTATTTTTAATGCACCATAGCAATAATTTTTAGCAACGTCTTCTGTCAACCATATTTTAAGTCTTTTTTCAAAAAAAGCTAATCTTAATTGATCTGTTAAACTACATAAAGACTCTATAGTTCTCGGAACTGTAAATTGTGCGGCTAAAATTAACTGAACTGTTAGTACTTTTATTCTATTGTCTATAATTAATGTATTAGCTCCACAAAAAAATGGCGTGGGAGCATATAACAACGCTTTAAGTAACCACCATCTACTATTTATTAAATCAAAATTATCTTTATGTAAAATTCTATCTAATGAATAAAAAATATCTCGATCTAATTTATTACTAGGTAGGTATTGAATTAGAGTATAATCAGGAAAATCTTCTCGTAATGTATTTATTTGCTCTTCAGGATCATGAATCATCCTTGGTTTAAACTCTGTATTTGATGTATTTTCTTGATCTATCATTATATCTAATTGTCTATCATCTAATAAAGTATTAGTAGCAAAAACACTTGTAAAACAACATAAAAAAATTAAAAGTGTAAATATAAAAACAGCTAATTTACATAGATAATTAGTAACATAATATTTGAGATTCATATTAATACTTAATTTATAATTTTTAATAGGAAGCATTAATTTTTAATTTTTATAAAAATTAATATTTGAATGTTTTCAATACTAAAATTATATACATCAGCGCATTGATAATTTTTTATTTTTTATAATTACTTGGTATTTTATAAATCATTTTTTAATTACTTAAATTTGCATTAACCTTACATGTAATTTAATTTATAATATAACATTTGTAAATATTTTAACAAACAATATAATTTACATTCTTAATCTTAAATCAAAAAAATATCTAAATAAATATAGAGATAGCAGATAAAATTATAAATTTAAAAGCTAAAAAAAGGTTTAATTTAAATAACAAATTAAACCTATAAATCTATAAAATTAAGCTACTAGTTTAAATGTAGCTTAACAAAAACGTAATATATTTTTTATTATTCAGCAAAAGCAGGATCTTTTTCTACAAGATTTTCTGTATATCTATCCCAAAAACAATCCACAAAAAAATTGGGTTTCGTCTCTTTTGTATCCACAATATTCCTATATGCAAGGGCTTTTAAAAATCCAGAATATGCAAGCATGGTAGACGACACAGCATTTTTATTGTCGTAATTAGAGCTAACATCCTCTACAGTTAATGATGAATTATCTAATTTTCGTTTTTTAATTGAAAGATCTAAAATATCTTGGCTTTCGTAACTTTCTTGAGTTTGATCGGCTTGAGTAGCCTCATTCACATTAGAGGTATTATCTAATTTTCGTTTTTTACTTAAAAGATCTATACTAGCTTGGATTTCGTGAATTTCTTGAGTTTGATCGGCTTGAGTAGCCTCATTCATATTAGAGGTGGTAGCACCCAAAGTTAATAATGTATTATTAAGATCTAGTTTTTTACTTATACCATCTATAATAGTTTGACCAGTTTTTACTCCAAGATGTTTATTTTGATATTCAACCCTTTTTTTATGAATATTGCCTGTATAATGCTCACATAAAGACACTTTTGTATAAAAACTCTTTTTGCAGGTAGTACAAGAAAAGTCTTTATTCTGTTTATGTGTATTCTTTGTGTGCGTGTCTAGATAACGCAACGCAGGAAATGTTTTATAACATCCCGAGATTTCGCATACAAAAGATTTACCTATATGTACTTCTTTTACGTGCCTATTTAGCCACGATTTATAACTAAATTTGCTATTACATCCTTCTTTTGGACATGCATAAAGTTGTTTACTAGGTATATCACTACTATTAGATGGGATTTGTATATTAGCTATATTTTGATGTTGGGTAACTTTTGGCATACAGTAACTTCCTTGTAACTTCGAATCAAAGTTAATAATAATTAAAAGTGGTATGCTATCATTAATCATTCCACTCGTAAAGTTTTATAGTCGATATAATACATGAAAAATAAGTACTAGTACTAATATTATTAATAATTCAAATAAGGTATAATAAGTATTAATTAAAATAATAGCGACATAAAATCATACTGATATAAGGATATTTAAATGGAAAATAATATTTTAAGTAAAGCAGGAAGAATGCTTTACTATGCTGACTCACTACAGAAAGTTGCTAACTTTAATAGCGGATTTGCTTTTTATGAAGCAGATAGATTATTTAAACAGGGAATAAATATTACCGCTAAATCACCAGAGCCAATATGGGGAAAAGAATGTTTTACTTGCAATATTTGTGATCCATATACAAAAACACAATATTCAGATACAGGCATACAAAATCATATACAAAGCCCAGCACACAAAGAAATGTATGATAAACTTATAGTTATCCCTGAAAGTGCTGGTTTAGAATGTGTTTTTGCAGAATATAACTGTAAAGAAACATTAGCTAAAATACATACTGCTAAACTTAAAGCAGAAAAAAGACAAGAGAAGGAAAAAACAATCCTTGGGATTATCAGTTAAATTTATACACCTTCAAGTTAAAGGTGTATATCAAATTAAAAGCAATTAAGTAGCTTTATTTAATAAATTTTTTATTATTCAACAAAAGCAGGATCTTTTTCTACAAGATTTCCTGTCGCTCTATCCCAAAAATAATCTTCAAAAAAATTGGGGTTCGTCTCTTTTGTATCTACAAGACACATATATCTAAGGGCTTCAATACAAATACCTTCTGCAAGCGTGGTAGACGAATCAGCATTTTCATTGTCGGTATTAGAGCTAGCATTCTCTACAGTTAATGATGAATTATCTAATTTTCGTTTTTTAATTGAAAGATCTAGAATATCTTGGCTTGCGTAAATTTCTTGAGTTTGATCGGCCTGAGTAGTCTCATTAACATTAGATGTATTATCAACTATAGTTAATGATGAATTATCTAGTTTTCGTTTTTTACTTAAAATATCTATACTATCTTGGCTTTCATAACTTTCTTGAGTTTGATCGGTTTGAGTAGCCTTATTCACATTAGAGGTAGTAGCACCTACAGTTAATGATGTATCATTAATCTCTAGTTTTTTACTTATACCATCTATAATAGTTTGACTAGCTTTTACTCCAAGATGTTTATTTTCAGATTCAACTTTTTTATGACTATATCCTGCATAATGCAAACATAAAGCTACTTCTGTATAAAATCCCTTTTTGCAAGTAGTACAAGAAAATCCTTTATTGTTTTCATGTTCAATCTTTGTGTGCCCTTCTAAAGAATTTAACGTAGAAAATGCTCTAAGACATTGTGGGTGCTGGCATGCGTAAGGTCTAATTTTTTGATGTACCTGGCTTACGTGCCTGTATAGCCACGATTTCCAACGAAATTTGCTATTACATCCTTTTTTTGGACATGCATAAGGTAGTTCACTAGGTATCTCACTACTATTAGATGGGATTTGTGTATTAGCTATATTTTGATGATTGGTAACTTTTGGCATACAATAACTTCCTTGTAACTTCGAATCAAAGTTAATAATAATTAAAAGTAGTATGTTATCATTAATCATTCCACTCGTAAAGTTTGATAATCAATATGATACGTGTATATACACCTTCACATAGAAGGTGTATTAAAATTAAAAATTACTAGGTAGCTTTATTAAGCAACATGCTTTTAATCTTACCTATAGCCTTAGTTGGGTTTAAGCCTTTGGGGCAAACATTTACACAGTTCACAATACCACGACAACGAAAAACGCTAAAAGGATCTTCTAAATCTTTCAAGCGCTCGCTAGTGGCGGTATCACGGCTATCAGCCAAAAACCTATAAGATTGCAATAAACCTGCCGGACCGATGAATTTATCTGGATTCCACCAAAAAGATGGGCAAGATGACGAACAACAAGCGCATAAAATGCATTCATACAGGCCATCTAACTTTTCTCGATCTTCTGGTGATTGTAGCCTTTCGATAGCTGGTTCTGGCTGATCATTAATTAAATATGGTTTGATTTTTTCATATTGCTTATAAAATAAGCTCATATCTACAACTAAATCTTTAATTATAGGCATGCCTGTTAATGGCCTGATATCTATTTTATTATTTTTAGCAACAGCAGATATTGGAGTAATGCAAGCTAAGCCATTAGTACCGTTCATACTCATGCCATCTGAACCGCAAACGCCCTCACGACATGATCTACGGAATGACAAACTGCTATCTTGTTCTTTAGCTAAATGTAATAAATCTAAAACCATAATATCTTTATTATCAGGAATTTCGATATCAAATTCTTGCATATATGGTTTGCTGTCTTTCTCTGGATCGTAACGATAAATATTTGCTTTCATAATTTACTCCTTAATAACTCCTAACAGTTGGTTTAAATGCTTCCATAGTTTTCGGAGCAAAATTTACAGTCCGCTTGGTTATTTTTTCTGTAGTAGGCCAATATACTGAATGCGCTAACCAGTTTTCATCATCACGTTCGGTGTAATCATTGCGAGCATGTGCTCCTCGTGATTCAGTACGAAATTCAGCCGCTATAGCAGTAGATTTAGCAACTTGGAATAAATTATCTAATTCTAAAGCTTCTATTCTGGCAGTATTAAATACCTTGCTTTTGTCTTCTAAGTGAATATTGGCCATTCTTTTTTCAAGTTCTTTGAGTTTTTCTAATCCTTGATGCATATGCTTGCCATCTCTAAAAACACCAAAGTGCATTTGCATAGTATTTTGTAATAACGAACGTAATTCAGTTATAGACTCACCTGATGTAGAATTATTAAGTCTATCTATTCTAGACATAGCCTTTGCTATATCATCATTCGTAGCACTTGAAATACTTGCACCTTCTTGTATCTGCTTGGTTACCTGTATTCCTACTGATCTACCAAAAACTACTAAATCTAGTAACGAATTACCGCCTAGCCTGTTAGCTCCATGTACAGAAACACAAGCTGCTTCACCACAAGCAAATAATCCAGGTATTAAGCTATCGGTATCTCCGTTAGGACTAATTGCTTGACCACCTATATTAGTTGGTATGCCGCCCATCATATAATGACAAGTAGGCACAACCGGAATAGGTGTAGTTACTGGGTCAACATGAGCAAATGTTTGAGCTAGCTCGCAAATTCCTGGAAGTTTTGAATGTAAGCTTTTTTCGCCAAGATGGTCTAATTTAAGTAAAACATGATCGCCTTTTTCACCACAACCTCGACCTTCTAAAATTTCCATAACCATAGAGCGAGATACTACATCACGACTAGCTAAATCTTTGGCATTTGGTGCATAGCGCTCCATAAAGCGTTCGCCATCTTTATTAATAAGATAACCACCTTCACCACGACAACCTTCTGTTACTAAACTACCAGCACCATAAATACCAGTAGGGTGGAACTGCCACATTTCCATATCCTGCATCGGGAAACCAGCTCTTATTGCCATGCCGATGCCGTCGCCAGTGTTAATATGTGCATTAGTTGTAGAAGAGTAAATTCTACCAGCACCACCAGTTGCTAAAATTGTAGCTTTAGCTTTAAAAAATACTAACTCACCAGTTTCTATTTCAATTGCGATTACGCCGTTTACTTCGTTTTTATCATTCTTTACTAAATCTATGGCATACCATTCGTTATAAAACTTGGTTCCGTGTTTTAAGTTATTTTGATATAAAGTATGTAATAAAGCATGTCCAGTTCTATCTGCTGCTGCACAGGTTCTGGCTGCTTGCCCGCCTTTACCAAAATCTTTAGACTGCCCACCGAAAGGCCTTTGATAAATTCTTCCTGACTCAGTACGCGAAAATGGTAATCCCATATGCTCTAATTCATAAACCGCTTTAGGACCCTCAGAGCACATATATTCTATTGCTTCTTGATCGCCTATATAGTCGGAACCTTTTACAGTGTCGTACATATGCCAATGCCAATTATCGTTAGGATCATCGCTAGCAATAGCACAGGTTATTCCACCTTGAGCAGAAACTGTGTGTGATCTGGTAGGAAACACTTTAGAGATACAAGCAGTATTTAGTTTAGAACTAGTAAGCTGCAATGCGGCTCTTAAGCCAGCACCGCCACCACCAATTACTATTGCATCAAATTCTAAAGTTTTTAATTTTGTCATTAGTGTCCACCCCAAAGAATAACTATTCCCCAAATAACTAATACCGATAACATCACAGAATATAAAACCTGTACCGGTAAGCGAATCCATATAGCTTTATCACCCATCATCCGTTCGGTGATATAGTCGGTGGCAATAGTCCAAAGTCCTATCCATGTGTGTACCAAAAAAGCTATCAAAGCTAGTAAAGTTGCTATTTTCATAACTAAATGATCAAATAAACCACTCCACTGACCAAAAGTTAAATTTGGATGTGAGCCTATAAAATAAGCTAAAAACACAAAATAAGCACCAAGAACTATTGCGCTTATTCTTTGATAAAGCCAGTCAAGCAAACCATTACGAGAAAAACTAGTTATTTGTTTTACCATAACCATAATCCTGTTGCTATTATTAGTACAATTGTAACTATTATTGATATAATCGCTGCTAATTTACTACTTGTTTTTTCTTCTGCAAAGCCTAAATCCATTATTAAATGTTTAATTCCAGCAACAAAATGATAAAACAAACCAGAAAGCACTATTAATAATATAATTTTCATTACTGGTTGTTGTAAATATTGTTTTAGACAATTAAACGACTTTTCACTATGTAAAGATAATTGTAAAGCATATACAACCGCAACGGATATAACTGCAAGAAAAAGCCCTGAAACTCTATGTGCAATAGATGCATATGCTTGTATTGGCATTTTGATTTTAGTTAAATCAAGATGCTCTGGTCTTTTCTTTTGCACTTGTCTTTCCTCCTAAGTATCATTTATACAGTTCCTGATCGAATACAACTCTACAGAGTATAAATGTTATTATATCAAACATCATATTATTTATTATACATTATAAACTAAATATAATAACTTAGAGACTAGAAAAACTAAATATTACATTTAATTTATAACTAAATTTTTCTGTTTTTTTGGTAAAAAGTAATAATAATTAAGACTTTGTATGTTTAAAAAAATCAATTTAATGATAATTATACTTTGTATATTACAATATAATATCTGTAAAGCTATAGATATTAATCAAACTACATTAACTAAAAAGTTATTCTCAGATAGCACGCCTTTTATAAATGAAGTAGACGATAACTATGAAATTTTTATTTTAAATTTGCTAGAACGCATACTATCTAAAAGAAAAGTATTATTAGCAAATAGCTACTGGATTAGTTGGAAAATATTTTTTCTTGCCTTAATTCCATTATCAGTAGGCATAAATAATTTAGTTCTTGCGGTAAACAATGATATAACTCCAAGTTTAATTTTACTTACTCAGTTTACTGTACCTCTTAATATATATAATGCTTTTAATATATTAAATAAAACTAGAGTTATTTATAAAGATGGATTAAAAAAAAATATTAATAATTGCAAAAAAAATATTCCTAATTCAATTTTATTGTTATTAAATGGAGCTATAAGTATTTATTTAGCTTATTTATCTGCATTGATTGATAGCGAAACATCAGCAGACGCATATCGTTGGATATTCTCTAGTTTTACTAATTCACCTGATATTTTAACTGGGTCTTATTATACTGGTTATATATTAAAATTAGGTTTTTGTATTTTATTAAACTCTGTTTTCTTTTTTAATCTTATTGATGAAATTAAAGATAGTACTGGAATAAATTGGTGTCTACGTATTGATAAAAATTTTGCAGCTAATAAACAAAAATTAATTTATAGCAAGCATATAAATACATTAAGAGCAATAATATATAATAATTGTTATATAGACCCTATTGATAAAATAGAAAACCATCTTATTAAACATCAACTAAATAATATTTTAGATATAGCAAATTTACAATTTTACTGTATAAATAAAGATTATATTACAAGTAAAAAATTTAATGTTTTTGTTAATATAACTAAATTATGTTGTATCTCTACTATGGCTGTATTTTGTAGTGAAGCTTTTAAAAAAATATTTGCTTCTAAACTATTACTTAAAAACTTTATTGAAGATTTTGCTAACCATACGACTAATGGTAGCTATGAGTTGCCATTAAAAAATCATAGTGTTTTTTATTGTAATAACATTAACGATTGCATTCTTCGTGCAGATTTCAATAAAGTTGATGTGAATGCAAACCAGATAGACTATTTGTTATCTGCTGATAAAACCGCAATAATTGCTAATGTTTTAAAAGGAATAGCAATATCTACCAACACTGCTATTATATTAATAAAACTTTATCGTTATGGATATATGACAATACAGTATCGTATATTTAGACAATCTATTATTGATGGTGCCATAAAAAAAGAAAATATTATTCCTATAATTGCATCCGCAACTTTATTGTTATCTGGATATTACTACATGCAAAATATTTACAATATTACACCTGTAGCTGAAAAAGCTGACGATTTATTAAATAATGCTGGCAAACAATCTTTTATTTCTGCAAAATCAGCTGTTATATTATCAATATCGGTAATAGGGTTAACTTTTTCTAAAGGAACTCTATTTTTAATCGACATGTCTAGATATTTTATGCATGTGATAAAAAAGTCATTCAATTAATTTTTATTACTAGCGGTTATTCTCCATGTTTTATATATTATACCATTACATGGGGTTATATTTGCATCTGCTTTAATCTTTTGAGCCGCTAATAGTAACGTTAGATAAAAATCTTTGTAATTAGCGAGATAGACTTTATCTATAATATTTTTAGAAAGCTTCTGTAACAAATACTCTTGATAAAAACTAAAAACAGCACTGCTTAATAATAACTCTCCCATCAATATAGTAGGGTTTTCACTATTGTTAATTATCCATTTATTCAATACATCTATATTAGTATTGACAATTTCACTAATATAATCTAGATTTTTTTTATTCATCTTTGAAAGTCTATCTTGTACTTTTGTTTCATAACTCTTATTTAATAAATAGATATTATCACCAAAACATCTATAGTCTTGCACTAGTATAAAATCTAAAACTTGATGCTTAGTAAGTTGATAAACTCTATATATATTAAAAGGTTTATGAAATGAATGCAATCTAGGAGTATTTTCACATTTAGTAAGTAAATTAGATTCTGTAGCATAGTTAGAATGATATAAAAAACTAATATTCTTATCAAATAGTTCTTGAAATATATTTACTCTTGATTCTGTTATAAATTTTATTTTCTTATTTTTATTATTATTAGCTTGTATGCGTATACATTCGGTATTTAAGTTGTTACCAGTTTCTGCATTTAATAGTAGTAAATTTTTATTATTGACTACACCTTTACTGTTACTAAGCTCTAAAGCCATTTGCGCCAATAGTTCATCTGTGTTACAGATTACAATATTGTTATAATTAATAATAAACCCACTAGTAACTAAAGCACTATCTAGTTTATTAAAAAAACTTTCATAGATACACTGTTTATTTTGTGTTGATTTTATAGTATTACAGCAACCAATTAAAATATAATTTATATTAAAAAAATAATTTTCATCTAGATTGTCTAATTTAGTTAATTTATCTTTTAGTTTTTCTACATTAATTTTTATCAGTGCTTCATCGTGATTGTTATCTCGAAGAACATTATCTATTTTATCTTCTATTACTACAGAACATGATTGCGCTATTATATTGCTGTTGCTTAGTTCTATATCTTTTATATCATTGTATATTAACATTAAACAAAATCTTTGGTTCATTTTAACTACTAAAGAACCCTCGGTAATTGCTAGTACTGAATTTGTTTTTGTTATTAATATAGTTAATAGAACTAATATATAATATTTCTTAGATAACTGATACATTATTTTTACCAATAACTTTTTATTAAATTAAATACATGGATAATTTATAACTTTTTTATTAAATATTTTATTGCACGTGGAAAATTAGCTACAAATGGAATATATTTAGCTATAGTGAGGCCAACACAACTAATTGCTATAATTACAGCTTGATTAGTTGTTAATAGTTGATCTTCTCCTATGCTAGTTAAAAATAAATCATATTTTTCTGCTACAGGGCGTGTATCTATAATGTTTTTTATACCATAATACATAGGTGGAATTGTAACCATACAAAACAAATAAGGCAAAAGATTATTATGCTCTAAGTATGCTGTTTTTAGTGCTTTTTTATAACGACTATTTTTTGATAGCTTAACCGCTGAATCTAACGCTGTTAATATGATAACAGCAGCACAAGATGCTATAGATATACCTGATAACATACTCGACATAATAGCAATATCATCTGACCCTAATAATTCACTAATTTGTTTGTCAGTAATTAATATTGAAGTAAAATCTAAATTATTTACACAAGTGACAGTGTTAGAACATGAAACTTCAGAACCATTTTTAAAATAAAATATAATACCGCCTTTAGTATGTTTACCTATTTGATCTACAAAATTTTCTAACATTAGCCTAGCTGAAAATATTTGTTTAAAAGATATTCCACAAAAAACAGTAGTTGCTCCTATAAAAACTATTTTTGATAAATTAATAAACAAATTATATTTTTTATTAGTTTTAGCTACTTTATTAGTTAAAATGTTTTGCATATCCGCAATATTAAAACTAGAATTTAAATTATTAGCTTTTATATAACTTGAAATATTATTTTTAGTAGATTCTATATCTTCTTGACTTACCATTAATAGAAGATTATTTACATGTGAATCCATTAGTAACTGATTAAGATTTTTAGTTGGTGGTGGGTAAGATTTAAATAGATACCCAATACCCGTCTTTGATAACAACTCATTTATTAATTGATTAAAAAAAACGCCATATAAATTTAAAGAAAATAGCAATCGTGAATAACGACCATAATAATAGGCTGCATCTAAACTAGTATCATCAGATGTTACATGTGAAAATAGCCACCTGTAACCATCTCCAGCAGTTTTAGTTTCAACTATAGCAGCAAGATACGCAAGGGTTATACTTACAGCAATTTTAGTTATAATAAATAAAGTTTTTAATTTTTTTTGTGATGCTTGTTTTATATAACTTTTTATTCCGTTTTTTATTTCTAACATAAAGTTATCTATAACTAAATACATGTTTTCTGTACAAATAGGCACTCCTATTTGTGTTGCAATAATAGGCTCAGCAGTTATATTTTTATTATTAGTAAGCAATAAATTTTCACTACCACTAGAAATTATTGCTAAAACTAAAATAACTAACTTGATACCAATATAATTACCATTAATTCGATTAAAATCAGGATTGTTTATTTCTTCATCTAGTATATCTAATAGTATTTGCCGGTTTTCTTCCTGATTTTGAGATATAGTTAATAATCCTTTATTAGAAACAACATGACAACTTTTATTATTATTTCTATCTAATATTAAATTCTCTTGATTTATTTCTTCATTGCTGTTTTTATTACTTTCTTGACTTATAGCTATATAATTATTTTTTGTATTTAATTTATTACCTATTTTA
Source organism: Candidatus Gorgonimonas eunicellae (assembly GCA_929200395.1). GTDB lineage: Bacteria > Pseudomonadota > Gammaproteobacteria > Pseudomonadales > Endozoicomonadaceae > CAKMZJ01. Next base: position 18,426 of record CAKMZJ010000026.1, read on the forward strand.
ATACTGTCATCTATAGCAAAAACAACAGAATAAAAAAATAAATTTATAATTATTGTAATTAGTATGTTTTTTTTAGTTAGCATCTTTTTTTCTTGAATTTTGTTAAAATTTATATTACTTATTTAATTAGTACATAATTATTTGAGTATTCAAGCTAATTATCAAGTAATTACTTTCTAAATATACATCTTCTGGTTAAAAAAGCGATTCTAAACGTATATTTAAACTGAATTTTTTTATTACATTTTTACAAAATATCTTTGGTATTGAGTTTTAATTTATTATACATTTTTAATTACTAATTCATATTTTTTAAAGATAAATGATTATTTTTATATACGCCGTCATCTATACATATGGCAGTTAAAAATACTGGTTTTCAACAAGTGATTATAAGTTTTTAGCTAAGGCAGTGTATACCTTTTACCTGAAGATACGTCTTTTTATTTAGCACTGAAATTCTGCATCTGCATCTATTTTAGATGTGTTTTTGAAATCTATAAAGCTAATTAACATTGATAATGGAGAAATATTATGGGTAATAACCATCATAAAGTAACTAACTATAATCGTGCTTTTGCTCTAGGTACTTTACTAAATATAGGATTTGTATTAGTGGAGGCAGGTTATGGTTTTTCTATAAATTCATTAGCTTTAATTTCTGATGCGGGGCATAATTTAAGCGATGTAGCAGGATTATTATTAGCGTGGAGTGCTAATTCTTTAGCGAAAAAAGCATCAACTGAAACTAGAACATATGGTTATCGTAAAGTTACGATCTTAGCATCCTTGCTTAGTACTATATTATTAGTAGTAGCACTAGGTGGAATAGCTTGGGAAGCAATACTACGATTTAAAAACCCAGCTCCTGTTAAAGGCATATCTGTAGTAGTTGTAGCAGCAATTGGTGTAATTATTAATACTATAACAGCGTTGATGTTTATAACAGGACAAAAAGATTTAAATATCCGTAGTGCTTTTTTACATATGGCAGCTGATGCTTTAGTATCTGTTGGTGTAGTTATTGCTGGCATCGTGATTATGGTGAAGGACTGGTATTGGGTTGATCCTGTTACTAGTCTATTGATTGTCGTGGTGGTATTTATTGGCACTTGGGGACTACTGAAAGATTCTATAAATTACTCTATTGATTCTGTACCAAATGAAATTAGCTTATCTGAGGTTCGAGCATATCTGTCATCTATTGAAACTGTAATTAGCATTCACGACCTGCATATCTGGCCGCTAAGCACTAATGAAACTGCACTAACCGTACATATTGTAGTTGATAATTTTAGCCATTCAAATGAGATTATTATGGTTATTCAACAACACTTACATGATCACTTTAATATCAAACACTCAACAATTCAAGCAGAAAAATATGGAGATGAAAATAAATGCTTATTAAGCTAAATTTAATAAAAATAACAAGATCCCGTTAGAGCTAGATTAAATGTGTTTATTGCAATAGGAATCTTATCTGAAGGCAGTGCTTCGTAGGTTTAGTGTCGATTAAATCAAAAAATACTAACGCAAGACAAAAAATATGTTTCACAATATCAAATACTTTAAAATAGCTAAGATATATTATTTACTAGTTGATTTTCACATTAACTTTAACTAATAATTACCGTTAGTAATTTTATTGTAATTAATGTGATGGTGTTCATATATGTATAAGGAAATTATATGCTAGGTATTTTTAATAATAAATTAAAGCCAGCTTTAGGAATTGATATTAGCTCAAAAGCTATAAAAATAGTTGAATTAACCAATCATAAAGGACAAATTAAGTTAAAAAATTTAGGATATGCTAAAGTACCAGAAAACTCTATAGTTGATCATAATATTCATAATATATCTGCTGTTAGCGCTGCTATCTCAGAAGCTATAACTACAGCTAATATTAAAACTAAACAAGCAGTGATTGCTATCCCTGGATCTTTAGTAATTTCTAAGACTATATATGTAGATAGCAAACTGACAGATGAAGAGGTTTTTTTTCAAATAAATGAAGATTTAGATCAATATCTCCCAGCATCATCTTTAGGAGATATCTCTTTAGATTTTTATACTGTAGCTGATGAAACGGAACAACAAGATAAAAAAAAAATAGTCATTGTTGCTTGCAAACAACAAGGTATAGATTCTCGATTAAATGCCTGTACACAAGCTGGATTAGATGTAACAACTGTAGATGTAGAAACTTTTGCAATAAATAATCTTATTTGCAAACAAATTACAAACCATAAAATAGCTAATTGTCATGTAGATATAGGAAGTAGTTCCATTAAGTTTTTTACGATAATGAATAATGAAGTGGTATTTTCAAGGGAATTGAAGTTTGGTTTTATGCAATTAATTGAGAAAATAAAGTCGACCTATAATTTAACTTTAGATGATGCAGAGGCAAAATATTTCAGCCAAAAACTACCCACAGATTATAAAAAAAATATTGAAACCCCCTTTTGTATTTCATTGGCGAATCAAATATCTCAATTAATTCAACTTTTCTATTCTGCAACCAATGAATTAAATTTTGATAAACTATTTGTTAGTGGAGGTTGTTGCACACTACCAAGTTTACAGAGTTCTTTAAAACACAAGCTTAATAAACCAATAATAACTGTTAATCCATTAAATCATATTGAACAGATGGCAAAATTAAATAGCGAGCTGCTAAAACGTGCATCTATTTTTACTGTTGCTTATGGTTTATCTTTAAGGAGCATAATTAATGATAAACATTAATTTATTACCTTGGCGCGATAAGCACAAGGAACAAATACAAAAACAAACGGTTATCGCATTAATATTAAGTGCTTTTTTAGGTATAACCGTTGTTTTTTTTCTTTACATAGCTAAATCTGGTGACTTATCACAGCAATTAAACCGTAATAAATTCTTACAAGGCTCTGTTAATCATTTGAATATTAAGATTGCAGATTTAAAAACTGCAACCGATGAAAAAGATCGACTATTAAAAGAATTAACAACTATACATAACCTAGTGGTTAATAGAAGCACTATAGTAGATATATTCAATAGTTTAGTAGAACTTACTCCCAAGAATATTTTTTTTCAAAAAATTGTATTGATATCCAAAGAAATAAATATAGTTGGGCTGTCGAAGTTTAACAACGACATTTCTGAATTAATGCGTAATCTTGATGAATCTACTTTATTTGATGAGCCTAGTTTAACATCGGTAAAAAAAACACAATATCATCAAGAAGAATGGAATGAATTTAATTTAAAAATACGTCAACTTTGATTGATTATATGGAATAATAATGAATATAAAAAAAATCATAGATGATTTAAAAAGTATTGACTTTGCTAATATAGATTTACAACAGCCAGGACAATGGCCGTATTTATTTAAAATATTTGCCTGTGTTTTTTGTTTTATCGTAACAATTGTACTAGGCAATTTTTTATATTTAGATAGTATAGATAGCAAAGAAGTGGCGGCTACTTTAAAAGAAAAGCAACTAAAAAACGAATATAAAATAAAATATTTTCAATCTGCTAATTTAATACCTATACAACAACAAGTAACTGATATTAAAGATATGCTACAGAACATCATTATGCAGTTGCCAACCGATACTGAAGTTCCATCTTTATTAGAAGATATCAGTAATTCTGCTAAAAATGCTGGTTTAAATATAGATTTAATTAGATTAAAAGAAGAAAAACAAGAGGATTATTACATAGTTTTACCTATACATATTACAGTAAAAGGTAATTATCACCAGTTTGGTAATTTTGTTAGTAAAATATCTAATCTCTCCCGATTAGTAGCATTAGAAGATTTTGAAATTTCTAAAAATAATTATGACGGCGTATTAATATTAAATATAGTCGCAAAAACTTATCGCTACCAAAAAAAGGGAGAAAATTAATGAATTTTAAGAATTATATTTTCCTAGTTATAGCTATTTTAGTTACAGGTTGTAACTCTTCTAATAGTAATCATGATGACTTGGCAGCTTTTTTAAAACAGGTTGACTCTCTTCCTTCGGAATCTGTTGATGAAATAGAAAAATTAGCACCAACACAAAAAAAACAATATACATCGATAAAAAAGAGGAGTCCTTTTGCTGACCCATTAAATTATACTATACTAGACAATGATAAAAACAAGGTAACTCCCGACTTTAATCGTAAAAAATCTAAGCTAGAAAATTTTGATTTAACAACTTTTGTTATGTTAGGTTCTCTTAGCAATAACGATGAACACTGGGCGTTAGTTAAGCTTAACAATGAAAGTCGCGTTTATAGTGTAACAACAGGAGACTACCTAGGTAAAAATCATGGCAGAATAACTAAAATCGATGACTATGAAATACATGTTACCGAGATTATACCTTTAGGTAAATCTTGGACAGAACGCAATAGTGTTATTAATTTTAAAAAGTAACTTATTCTGGAGATGTACCTTTTTGTTTTGAGCGCGGCAGTGCTTGCCTCCTTGGTTTTGAAGATAAAACGACCTAGTTGTTCTAGCCACTCTTTGGTAATTTGGGTTTTGGAGCCACAGGTGGTGGTACCTTTGCTAAAGTTCTCGGAGGTTTAGCTGGTGCTTGTTGACCTGCTCTCGGAGGAACAGGAGGTGGTGTAGCTGACCTAGGAGGTATCGGTGGTGGTTCATCTGTTATTGTAGTAGGAGCAGGAGGTGGAGCTTCTCTAGGGGGCACAGATGGTGGTTTTTCTGCAAAAGTTCTCGGAGGCTTAGGCGGTGCTGCTTGTTCCACATCTGGTAATGAAGCTTTAATTTGTTCGCCAATAGCAGTCTTATGCTCCTCGGTTTCTTGTTGTAACTTGGGATCTATTTTAGATACCATAGCAAGCAACTTCTCGTTATGCTTTGCTTTCTCGTTGCCCCCTATTCGTAGCTTTGATAATTTTCCAGAGACTGCTTTTGCTAGTTTCCTACCAAATTTTCTTACTCTTTTTAAAGGACCATGTTTCTTGCCAGAAAGCTTATTATCTGTTTTAGCATTAACTGAAGGAATATTGGGCTTTAAAGGATCCACCATATGACTACACCATTTCCATTAGTATTTAACATTGAATATTTATGTGGTTTACTAAATCAACTCCTAAAAATATGTGCTCTTATTTAATACGGTATAACCTAAGTGTAGCATTGATTATTAACTAAAAAATAATAAATATATAAAAACTCTATTTTTAAACGATAAATGATACATAGTTCATTGAATAACTAATATAATTAGTGTAGAATGCGAACACATTTTCTATTTATACACGTGGCAGATGGAAATGCTAGGTTTCAGGGCTAAAGAAAAAGATCTAAT
>CAKMZJ010000027.1 GCA_929200395.1 Candidatus Gorgonimonas eunicellae
TAGTATCAAACAAAAACCGCAGAATATATTATCTGCAAACGAAAAAGAAGTTTTGATTAGCAACCACCAATTATTAGATCAAAGATCCATAACAAGACAATTACAAAGTAATGAAAATACCTTTATTAACACAAATAAAATAGATGGCTGTAAGTGCCGTGATATATTGCAAAAACTATTAATAGACGGTTGTTCTATTGATTTTTTTGAGGCTACTTTTAAGCATTTCCAAGAATTAGTAGAAACTCGTTTTGTTGCCCTGTATTTTTCTCCAGATGATTTACTAGAAAATAATATAAAAGCTAAAAATCTTGAAATAGCTACAACACTAGCAACATACATGCAAACAAAACATCACGCAATTCAATTTGATCCTAAGCATCATAGCTTGTATTATGCTTTAGCAAACGACTATACTAGTATAGTAGATATATTACTTGACTTAGAAACAGTACCTAATGAGCCTATTACATGCCACAGTACCTCTTATTGGAATAGCAAAATGTGCGGCATAAAAACAGAAGAAATCTACAACTCAGTCTTTAATTTTATTACTAACAACCTAACAACTTGTGAACAGCAAATTAGCTTTTTACTAAAATTATTCTTAACAACGGAATATCTAGATAGTAACCTAGACATATTTGAAAAAATATTTGAGATATTAACTAAAAATTTAGATGATGCCAAATTACAAGAAATAGTAAACAAAGAAATTCTTAAAAAAGAAGATGGTAATGCTAAAGACTCGCAAACTAAAAAAATTGAAGAAACAAAAGTTGATTTCGTTACAATCTTGACTACATACAGATAGACTCTAATACTAGAGCAACCTTACATTTTAAAAAGTTCTAAAGTGATTTAGAGCCCTCGCCCTTTAGAGCAGGGTAGTTCAGCTATAAATTAACGGCATAAGCACGACCATAAATAATGCACCCATACTTATGCTCACCGCTATCTATTTTAATGCTGTCACTTCTAGTTAAGCATCTTAGTTTATTGATAATACAAACCAACAAGAATTATTAATCAAAAGTTTACTTTTGATCGCAATAACATAAATGATTTACCCAAAAAATTATTTCATTTAAAAGAATTTTACCCACCTTTACTTACTGCAAAAATTATTAGAGAAGTATACGCTATAAAGCTAGGCTTTAGATTGCTAGTTAAATAGTCTAGCAAAGTAAAAACAGTTAGATTAGCAATACAATTGCTAAATTTAATGTAACTAAAAATAAATAGTGTCAAATAAACTCTAAAAAAACATTAAAAAAAAACTTTATAATAAACTTTATAATAATTATATACTCTATGGTATCGCAACTTAAAAAATTTAAGAGCACAAAATTATTCTCTTAGTTTATTAAACTAAGATCAATCAAATTAATTTATAATAAAACTGAGGACACAATGGAAATATCTAATAATATAAATAACCTAAATCCTATTAAATGTAGCAATCAAAATTGTTTTTACAATAATTGGTTAGCTAGTATCAAACAAAAATCGCAGAATATATTATCTGCAAACGAAGAAAAAGTTTTGGTTAGCAACCACCAATTATTAGATCAAAGATCCATAACAAGACAATCACAAAGTAATGAAAACACCTTTATTAACACAAATAAAATAGATGGCTATAAGTGTCGTGACATATTGCAAGCACTATTAATAGACGGTTGTTCTATTGATTTTTTTGAGGCTGCTTTTAAGCATTTCCAAGAATTAATAGCAACTCCTTGTGTTACCCTATATTTTTCTCCTGATGCTTTACTAAAAAATAATTTAAAAGTTAAAAATCTTGCAATAGCTACAACACTAGCAACATACATGCAAACAAAACATCATGAAATTCAATTTGATAATAAGTATCATAGCTTGTATTATGCTTTAGCAAACGACTATACTAATATAGTGGATATATTACTTGACTTAGAAACAACACCTAATCAACCTCTTTTATTCCTACATAGCACATGTTGGGATAGCATAATGTGCAGCATAAAAAAAGAAGAAATCTACAACTCAGTCTTTAATTTTATTACAAAAAACTTAACAACTTGCGAACAGCAAGTTAGCTTTTTACTAAAATTATTCTTAACAACGGAATATCTAGAGAATAGCATAGACATATTTATCGAAATATTTAATATATTAACCAAAAATTTAGATGATGCCAAATTACAAGAAATATTAGATAAAGAAATTCCTAAAAAAGAAAATGGTAACACTAAAGATTTGGAAGATAAAGACCTTGAAACAGCAAAAATGGATTACGTTATATACTTGACTGAGTTCAGAGAAACACTAATACCAGAATAATATTACACCCAAAAAAGTTATATTACCTATAAAGCACGATCATAAATAATGTACTCTTATGATCACCGCTATCTATTTTAATGCTGTCACTTCCAGTTAAGCGTCTTAGTTTATTGATAAAAAACATCTACATAAGTAAGTATATGAGTTATTAACAAGCAAATAAAATCATACTGTGACACACATTTGCTAGCTATATCATGGTGATATTATTTGCATATGTATTAAATTTATGTATACTTCAGTATTTGCTTTTTTATATTTTTATGAAATTTAAAAAGCGTATCTTTTAAACAAGTTCTTGTAATCTATTGAGCGCTTTTCTATTTTAGAAACTGTTAGAAAGAACAATAACTATAATGATTTATTATAGATATATGAATATATTTTTTAATAGGATATTAATATTTGTAGCTTTGGTGTCTCAGTGTTGGTTTTCTTATGCTACAAATGAAAAAAATAATACAACTAAGGAATATTCATCAAGTGATTTTAATTTAAAATGCTTACCTTGTAGTAACATAGTTAATAATATTACTCGCAAGTCTACCGACTGGTATCCAAAAATATTATTGGATCAGTCAACAACAAAAAAGCTTCCATATTTTATTTGTGGTGCTTATATAGAACCTAAAAATTATATATCAAACCCATCTGATGATACCATTGACTTAACAGCAAGCCATTTTAGCATAAACGAGCAACAGGTCGCTAACTTATGGCGAAATGTAACTATAAAATTTAGAAATTATTATATAGAATGTGAACAAGCTAAAATAGAAAAAGCTATAAACTATTATAGCCTTATTGGAGATGTAAAAATCAGGCAAAAGGGCGTATTACTTATAGGAGACAAAGCTAGTCTCTCTGGCAACACACAACAGGCAGAAATTACAAATAGCGATTTTATTTTATATAATTCTAACTCTCATGGGCATGCAGATTCTATTAAAGTTAATAGCCAAGGAGTTTTAGAATTTAAAAATGCTTATTATACTAGCTGTCCGCCTAATAAAGAATTATGGAGTATATCAGGAAAAAAAATAACATATAATAACCTCAAAAACACATTAGAAGTTAATAATGCAAAATTTAAAATTTATAACACCCCTATATTTTGGTTGCCTTATTTAGCATTTTCTACAGATTTCACAGATACAAATCAGGGAAAAACTGGATTTTTAACCCCTAGTCTAGATTTTACTTCATTTAATAAATCAACTATCTCAATTCCGTTCTATTGGAATATTGCCCCCAATTATGATAACACCATAACTCTAAAATATTTACAAAATAAAGGTATACTAGTTAACAATGAATTTCGTTATCTAACTAAAATATTATCTGGAGAGCACCAAGGTAATTTATATACAAGTCTGTTTACCTTGCCTAGCACTAAAGCAAAAGCAAATAACCAGAATGGTAATTATTATATAAGTTACCAACATCAAAGCAATTTTGAAAATAATTTATCTGTTCTTGTAGACTACAACAAGGCTAAAAACCATAAATATTTTACGGAATTAAAACTTGAAAAAATTCAAAAAAAATATTTAACACAACAAGTTATAGCTAGCTATAACACTAAAGATAACAATGCTAATTATAAAATAACACCAAAAATAGAGCTTTACGATGTACAACGGTTAGATCACGATTTTGCAGTTCCATATAAAAAGCTACCTAATTTATCATTAGAAGGCTATTGGCAACAGAATGATAACTTTAAACTCAAAGCCAATTTAGACTATACTCGATTTATTAGTAATAATTCTCAAGTGATTAATCTAGCAAAATTAGAACGATACGGTGTTAGCATTATAAATGGTGAACGTTTTTATGCCGATTTAACTGCGAAGTATAATAAAAACATAGGCAAATTTTACGTTAAACCTGAAATAAAACTTACGCAACTACAATATAATCTTGATGATATCGACCCTAAAATAATCAATCCCTATTTATCATCAGTATATGATAACTTTAAAGCAGATAGCTTTACTAGTAAACCTAGCTATATTGGAGCTGGTTTCAACATAAAATGTGGAACTAAATTAGTTAAAACAATATTAAGCAACAATGATTCTTGGAATTTAACATTTAAACCTAAAGTTAAATATTCTCTTTCTCCTTATATAAACAATCAATGCATAAATCCTGTATTTGATTCTCATATGACTAAGATAAATTCATATTCTTCATTGTGGAACAGTAATAGATTTACTGGTAAAGATCGAATATCCGATCACAACCAATTAGCTTTAGGAGTATCTACTAAGTTTACTAATTCAGACAAATCAATAACATATGGCTTTAAATTTGGACAAATACTATATTTTGCTGACAGAAAAGTATGGATCAATCCTAAAACTAATTCAATTTATTATGACCACCTGCTAGATTTAGATTTACAGCAAGAACAAGAAAAAATTCAACAACAACTAGTCGAAAACTATTCGCCACTAATATTAGATAGCTATATAGATATAAACAATAAATTTAAATTACAAGCTGTAGGAGCTCTAGATGTTGGCAACAATCAGCTTCGTAGCTTTATGCTAGCAACCGATTATTATTTTTTTGATAGATATTCACTAAAATTAGCTTACAATTATGAGCAACGCAGTGATAGATTTGTCAAAGATATTAATAAGCAGTTTATTATTGAAAACAATACTCGAAAAAGAGTTACGAATAACTTAAATGAATTGAGATTCTCATTGTATTATCCTATTACCGAACAAATAAATATGATAAGCGGTTTAAAATATGATATAATGAACTCCAGAACAACCGATGTGCTTGCTGGAATAGAATACAGTAATTGTTGCTTTCAGGTAAGGTTAGTTGCGAATAAATGGTTAGATCGATCTAGCAATTTTGATTTCCCAAAAGAACGCTACCGAGTATTATTAACTTTTAAACTTTATGGTTTAAGCATTACTGATAACAGCTACAATTCTATCTCTAGTAAACTAGAAGATTACACTAAAGCTGAGATTTAATTTATGATCAAAAAACTAGTTATTGCATTTATTATCCCGCTAGTATTGTGTTACCACGCTATAACAGCAGCTAAATTTATAGATAGCAATGATAAACCTATACCAAAACAGCGAGTTTTACTTGATAGAGTAATAGCAGTAGTTCAAAACAAAGCCATTATGATGTCAGATTTAGAAAACAGAATGAAACAAATAGATTCTTCTAAAGTAGCCTCGCCTCTAGATTTAAAAAAGCAAGTGCTAGAATCGTTGATTATTGAAAACGTGCAATTACAACGTGCTCAACAAATGGGTATTAGTATCAATGACGACCAACTCGCTATGGCATTACAAAATATTGCTAAAGGCAATGGTCTAAACTCTGTTAATGACTTAATTAATAAAGTAGAACAACAGGGTGGAAAGTTCACTGAATTTAGAGAGACTATACGCAAAGATTTAATCATAAGAAATGTTTGCATGGCTGATATCCAATCAGAAATGCAAATATCAGATAACGAAATAAAAGATTTTTTAAATTCACCAGAAGGCAAAAAAATAACAGAGCCAGATTTTCATTTAGGATATATTTTTATCCCAATAGCTCCTAGCGCTACCGACATAGACAAAACAGCTGCTGCAAATTTAGCAGAAGAAGCATATAAAAAATTATTACAAGGTGCTGCTTTTACAGATGTAGCTCGCGAATACTCTAAATCAATAACTTTAGCTCAAGATGGCGGCGATTTATCTTGGAAAAAAGCATCGCAGCTGCCTGATTTCTTCGTGGAACAAGCGAAAAACATGAAAAATGGTGAAATTTCTAAGCCAGTCTCCAAAGCTAATGGTTATCATCTTTTTAAATTGTTTGCATCTAAGGGGATCCACCCAGAAATAAGACAGGAATTTCAAATCAGACATATCCTCTTAAAAACGTCAGTAATTCAAACTGAAGAACAAGTTAAAGACAATATTAATAAAATCAAACAACGGTTAGACTTAGGTGAAGACTTTGTAAAACTTGCTAAAGAATTTTCTGAAGATAAACTTTCTAAGCTAGCAAATGGCGATAGCAACTGGATAGCTTTAGATGAAACTATACCAGCTGACTTTGCTAAAGCTGTACAAAGTATAGACAAAAATGTACCAAGTAACCCAGTAAAAACCGAATTGGGGTGGCATATCATTGAAGTTATTGATCAGCGTCAAGAAGATATAACGCAAGAAAGTTATAAAAGAATAGCCTACGAACTTTTAGCCAATCAGCGCTACGATCGCGAAGTACAGGCCTGGATGCAAAAACTTAGAGATACCGCATCTGTTGAGATTAAACTAGATGAATTGCAATAATAAGCTAATTAAAGTAGCAATCACATCAGGGGAACCAGCCGGTATAGGTCCAGACTTATGCTTACAGTTGCCTAAATTGCAACAGCAATTAGATTTAAAAAATGTTCAATTAATTATAATTGCTGACCCTCAAGTATTGCGCGCTAGAGCAAATGATTTAGGCATCAAGATTAATATAATTGAATTCAATAAGCATTCTTTAGCAATTAACAACGATGCTACTAATAATTCTCTATTAGTTATGCCATTAACTGTTGCTGCAAAAGTATATCCGCAGCAATTGAATACGGCAAATAGTAACTATGTTGTTGATATTATAAAAACTGCTGTTACTGGATGCATGGATGACATGTTTGACGCCATGGTTACAGCTCCTATTCATAAACAAGTTATAAATCAAGCAGGAATTAGCTTTAGTGGCCATACTGAATATTTAGCACAGTTAACTAATAGTAATAATGTAGCCATGATGTTTACTAGTGATACTACTAAGTTAGCATTAATAACTACCCATATACCTTTATCACAAGTTGCTAGTGCTATTACTTCACAACATTTAACCAGCACTCTACAACTGTTGCATAAAGGTCTAAAACAAAATTATAATATCAGCAATCCTAAAATAGCTGTTTGTGGTTTAAATCCTCATGCAGGAGAAGGCGGTTATCTAGGCGAAGAAGAAAACAATATTATAATCCCTACTATGAATAAATTAATTAATCAGGGCATACAACTATACGGCCCATTAGCAGCAGATACTGCTTTTAATAATTATTGGTTTAACAAAGTAGATTTAATTGTTGCTATGTATCATGATCAAGGCTTAGCCCCATTTAAAGCGGTCTGCTTCGGTAATTCAGTAAATGTTACTATTGGCCTACCTATAATTAGAACATCTGTAGATCACGGAACCGCATTAGACTTAGCTGGTAGTGGCAATATCAATACAGGTAGTTTTATCGCAGCAATTAATGAAGCAGTAAAATTAGCAAGAAATACTAGAGATTAATTATGGAGAACCAAAGCATTAACATAGATAATCATGTTGCCCGAAAACGTTTTGGACAAAACTTTTTAGAAAATCAAGCTATTATAAATAATATTTTGCAAATAATAGCTCCTAATACAACAGATCACTTTATTGAAATTGGTCCAGGTAAAGGAGCACTAACAGAATATTTTATCGATAAAGTAAGCAACTTAGAGGTAATTGAGCTAGATAAAGATTTAGCTAATCATTTAAAGCATAAATATCGTGATAAACAAATAACAATTTATCAAGATGATGCATTAAAATTTGATTTTGCTAAATTAGCAACAGCCAAAGAAAAATTAAGAATAGTTGGTAATTTACCCTACAATATTTCTACACCTTTATTATTTCACTTGTTAGACTACAGGCATATAATCAAAGATATGCATTTTATGCTACAAAAAGAAGTTGTTTTGCGTCTTTGCGCACAACCAAAACAAAAAAATTATGGTAGATTATCAGTAATGTGTAATTATTTTTGTGATGCTTTAATGATGTTAGATGTTCCGCCTGAAGCTTTTAACCCCCAGCCTAAAGTAGATTCTGCTATAGTTCGTTTAACAATTAGAGAAAATATACCAAATAAAGCTAAAGATTTAAAACTATTTGCACTTATAGTTAAAACAGCATTTAGTCAACGTCGTAAAATAATAAGTAATACCTTAAAAACTATTTTTACTCTTGAAGATTTTAACAAGTTAAATATTAATTATAAGTCTAGAGCTGAAGAGCTTGGAGTATCAGATTATATAGCATTAGCTAATTATCAATATAATAAACAGAGTGACAATATACCCTCTAGTTACTAAGAGGGTATTCTAATATATAATATAAAAAGCATTTCAATAACTTTATATACACGTGGCAGATGAAAATGCTAGATTTCAGGGCTAAGTAAAAGGGTTTAATTCAAGGCAAAATACCGCAGGAATGCAAGTGCATTTCTAGGTGTTTTAACGATGAAGTAAATCTTTTTAATAGCCCCCGAAGGGCAAGGCTTCTAAGCTTTTATCCTGCATTAGTATTTCTTGATTTAGTCGACACTAAATCTGCGAAACACTGCCTTGGCTAAAAACTTATAATCACTTGCTGAAAACCAGCATTTCCAACTGCCACGTGTATAAACATTCATGCACAAAATACAATGCTTATATTGCAATAAACTGTAAAAAACAGTATCTTTATCGATTAAAACCTAATGTACTCAATCGATACGGCTAAAAATATTATACAACAATCATAACAGTTAATAATAAATATTAGCCTATTTTATTCAATTTAAAAAATATAGAAGTTACAAATGTTAACAATAAATAAACAACCTACATCTAATAATAATACATTAACTAACAACTTAACAAATCCAGATCCAATAATTAATTATATACAAAAAATAAATGACGCATTACATCATAACGATAAAGAACTGCCTATTGCGGATAGAATGATCTCTGATGTTAGATATAGATCTAATCAAAAAAATTATGACCCGCACCAAGTTTTATTACATATTAGAAATATGATGCTAGATTTTTTATCTCGGCAAAATTTTTTTGATAAAGACATAATTATAGTAGATTCAAAATATTATAAACTAAATATGCAACTTGATGATTTAACTAAACAAATCGGAATTATAGAACAAGAAGTAAATAACTATATAGAAAAATTTCCATATATGATAAAAACAAGTCTGTATTATAAAGAAATTGCTAACTCATTTTTTGCCCCCATTGATTATATAGAAAAAAACATTGCTCCAGAACATAAAATAGGAGAGATATATATATTTACTGATTTAATTAATGCTATTAACTTAATTAAAGATCATAATAAATTATTACCACAAAAAAAAATATTAGAAGAAACAATATATAACTTTATTGAATATAGCCACCAAACAGAAGTTACTCACGATCAAATTAATAATTTGATTCATGACTTATTTTCTGATTCTAACATTAAACTAGCAACGTTTTACCCTGATATATATAATCAAATATTTAACTTGTTTCAACATATTACGAATACATGCAAAACTGACTTAGCAGCTATCGAATATAGTTTTAAAAATAGTTGCACTAGATATGAAGAAAAAAATGATACTGAAGAAAAAAAAAACGAACGCTTGAAATACGCAAATATAATATACAGGAGGATAAATAAATTAGATCATAACATATTAAAGAAAATATATAATATTAAAGAAAGGGCAACAAGATTAAAACAAGCGATAGCTCAAAATTAAAAACATCAATATTATGCTTTCACTAGCAAACTGTAGCTTATTTGCTTTTAATTCTGGCTAGATACATTATGCTGAACTTTTTATTGATCAGTTGTAACAACAATAGTTTACAAATTAACTATTGCTAAATTTCAATATTAAAAAATGAAGAAATTTTTACTGAATTTCTTATTTTTTCCATAGTTTTAGGAAAAATTCTATCAAAACGCCTTGTTTCTCTTACAACCTCGCTAGCTAAATTAGGATTATTTTGATCATTAAAGACCACTCCTAAAATATTTGCTTTGCTTTTTTTTAATCGATCAATTGCTTTATTAAAATGTACTTCTTTGGTCTCACCTGCTAGTATCACTATAATAGTACCGTCTACCATAGAGCATATATTTTCTGCTGGGATATTATTCTGATTTCTTGCATTTAATGGTGAAGTATCAAAAATAATAGCATCATAATGCTGATGCCACACCTCTAATAAATTTACATATTTGTCTTTGTTTCGTAGATTGTTTATATCTGTAGCAACTGGAGCCGGTAAAATATCAAGATTAGTATTTTTATTGCTACTATCAACCATATGCATAATTAATTTGCTAGTAGACTTTGCATCTGGACTCCACTCTGAATGAGTTTCATTAGATTTATCTCTAAGTTCAGGATGGACCATATCTAGCTCAACTAAAAGTGTTTTTTTACCCTCAGCCTCTGCACGCTTTGATAAAGTATAAGCTATTGTACTCACACCTTCAGATGAATTTGCCGAGGTTACAGCAAGCGAACGTATATCAGGGCGACTTAAAGTTTTTAAAAATAGCTCTTCAACTTCTAAGTAATGTATAGGTAACTTCTTCATTAGCCACTCCCGCCACCAGAAAATAATAGTATTAAAGGTAATAATCCAGAAATATCTTTTAAGAATGAACGAATTATTTCTCCTATAGAAGATGAATTATCAGCAACGTATACAGTATCACCACGATATAACACAGGAGCAGATACCTCCTCGGAGTTATCCATATATTCTTGCAAATCGAAAACAATTTGCTGTTCATTCATACGTTTAATAATTATTTTTTCTCTGTCGGCGGTATTTTTAGTTCCCCCGGCTTCAGATAAGACATCAATTAAAGTAATGCCTTTTTTATATACATACTTGCCAGTTTTATTTACCTCTCCTAGTACTGTAATGGTTTGTTCTTTACTCATAGTACTAGCATCTCGAGAATGTACATAAATACTATCACCAGGTTTTACATTAGGTAATAAGTTTTCATCTCCAGTATCAAAGTATTCAATTAAATTTACTGAACTTAATTTTTCTTTACCTCCACTACGATGGACCACAGTAATATTAGACATATCTGCATCATCTTTAGGACCATCTGCGGCAGTAAGAATATCCATTAAATCTAAACGCTCATTAAAAGCATACCTTCCTGGAGAATTAATAGCACCTAAAATATAAATAGCCTGCTCTTTGGCTAATAATACCCATTGTGATTTATTATCTGTAGGGCTAGTAGGTAATTCGGGAATCATTATAGTAAGACCACCTTCTAATTCGGGTAGTTTAGATTTATCATCACCATCAAGAAATCCTTGCAAGTTAAATATTTGTTTTTTTATACTACCATCTTTAGAAGAATACATAAGCTTTATATGAGCGATATCAGCTTTATCGCCGGTACCTCCAGCATGTGCGAGTAGATCCATAAAATCTATGTTATCTGACCATGGATAACGCCCAGGAGTTTTTACTGACCCTATTATTTTAATTGTTTGTGAAGATTTAAACTTTAACCATCCTTGATCATCACCTGATTTACGTGGAACTAAGATTGAATCACCTTTATTTACTTCTGGTAAATAATTGCTTACACCCTCTGAATACTCATCTAAATTAAATCTTAATACTTCACCAGACTTTCTTAATACCCGAATAGATCTGGTATCTGCAAATCTATCTGGACCACCAGCATTAGCAAGTACATCTAAAAAGTTAACATCTTTTCCAGTTTCAAATGCTCCAGGCCTATTAACTTGTCCCATTATATATACGACGTTATCTCCAGAACTAATTGCTTCTACTTGTTTAGGAACAAAAATTGTTGCTCCTGCTTCAAGTACTGGCAAATTAGAGCCAGTATCAAGATATGCTTTTAAGTTAAAAAGTTGTGGTTCTCCTTTAGAGATAACCCTAATTTGGTCAACATTAGCATAACGGGTAACGCCCCCCGATAACAATAACATATCAACTATAGAAACACCTTTTTTATACTTATGCACTCCTGGTTTAGCAACCTCACCAAACACTTTAACAGAATTTGGATTTTCAGTAGGATCCTCAATAGCACCATCTTCTTCTTTTATAGGTACATAAATAGTAGCTCCTTTATCTAAATAAATAGCATCTATCTTATCGCCGTATTTCATATATTCAGATAAATCAAATAATCTTGGTTTACCTGAATTTATTACCCTAATGTTAGAATCATCAGCATAACGTGTTACCCCACCAGCTAATAACAGAGCATCAACTGCTGTCATTTTTTCTTTATAGGCTAAACTTCCTGGATTAATAACTTCGCCAATTATTTTTATTGCTGATTTATCTTGAGTCGGGTCAATATTTTGTTTTTCGACTTTATCGCCGTAAATATCACTTAAGTAAGGCGATGATGGAATAAAGAGAATATCTAAAGTTTTGAGCTTAGGTAAATAGCTTTCGTTGCCAGTTTCTAAATATTTTTTTAAATTTACATCTGATTTTTTATTACCTCTTATTAATTGAATTTTACTGAGCATAGCTCCATCTTTAAAACCACCAACCGCATTAACTGCCATTTGGACATTAGCATCTGCTGGTAAATCTACTTCTCCAGGTTTCATAACATAACCAAGTACTTTTATTAAAATTCTTTTTTCTTTTAATTGTACTGTTAATTTATTTACTCCTAAAAACACAGTAGCTAATTTATTATAAATTGTATCTATTGCTTGTGAAATTGTTAAGCCATTTATAGTTACTGATCCGACTTCAGGAAGATTAATTTCACCATTTCTTCCTACTAAAAAATTTTTATTAAATTCTTTTTCGCCTGGAAGATTAATTTGTAGAATATCGCCAGACATAATAAAATAATTTTTTTTATCATCCTTTTTAGGTACTGTTGTTTTAACTGTGGAATCGGTATTAGAGCTTAATTTAACTGCGGTTTTAACTGGATTGTTAGCTTTATTGTTGACATTAACACTTTGTTTATTTTGTTGTTTGTTATTAGCTTTAGTAGCTTGATTAGCAACTAATTTTTTTGCTTCCATCGATGGCTTTTTAATTGGTTGAGCTATTTTTTTATAAAATTTATTAATAAATATAATATCATTATTTTCAAGGTTTGCTGATGTTAAAGCAGAATTATTTATAATTGAATTATTTCTTCTTATGGTAAAATCTATTTCTTTATTAATATAATTAGTTTTATATTTAATAAAGTTAATAAAATCTTTTAGCTGATATTTTATAGGAAAATAATAAACCCCTATAGCTTCAGTATTACCAGTAACTATTAACTTATTTAGTTCTAATTCAGTAAAGTATTCAACTTTAGCTTGTTTTTTATATGCATGGATTGATTGGTGTAATATATCTTCACAGATATTTTGGCTAGGAATTATACTTGAAGAGCTAGTATCAAACTGTTTGCTAATATTGGTGGTAACACTAATGATATCTACAATTTGGTTATCTGAACCCGATTTAATTACACACACGCCCTGTTTATTAAAGCTAGTAATAGCTTGTACTGAATTAGTAAATATTAAGAATAATAAAATTACGTAGAGTATAACTAAATGGTAATAACAACTATATATATTTTTTTTAAAAGTGTTATTAGTAAATATGATTTGTAGAAAAGTAGTCATTGTTCAAGCCTATAAAAATTTCAACAAATCATTACAGCAATAAATGTTTGTATATACTTATATACGCCTTCTACCTGAAGGTATATAGCTAAAGATATAATTAGTTAATGATGATGATCACCTAAATATTCATTAAAATTATGATAATTTTTAATTGTTTCTGTAATTCTTAGCATATTTAAAATATTACTAGTTTTACCCTGAGCTCCCAACAACCCTAAGCTTCTACTTTCAGACTTCAACCTTTTATATAAAAAAACTAAAGCACCAATTCCGGATGAATCTATATTATCTACCTGTGTCATATCTATTAAAACATCACCGACACTTTCATTAATACATAAATTAAAATATCTTTTAACATCTTTTACGGTTTCAGCATTAAATTTATTATGTAACTTAATTATATCACAACCATTATTATGAGAAACTTCGTAATCCATTACGAATAACCTCCATTATATTAATACTAGACAAGTAAATTATTATAAGTTTGATCTGTCATTGTTTTGTTATCGTTTAGAAGATTATATTTTTTACCCATAACCTATTTATAATATTAATAACTTAATACCTCTCAGTAAATATAGGTTACTTACAAGACGCATACTCAGGTAAATGGGCTTACAATAAAGAATATTATTACAAATTGAATTACTAGCTACTATAACGGTTTATCAGCAAACATAGCTTCCAAAACATTATCAATGACTACTCTTTCAATGTCTATATGTTTATTCTTTTTAGGATCGGCGTAATAACATAATACACTTTGTAATTGTTGGCTAGTTACCTCAAGATTCAATTCAGAAAAAAATTTACTTGTGCCATTACATATTTCATCTAAACTCTTGTTATCTAGTTTTTCTGAAATAATTATTCTACACAATAAATACAAATAAAACTGTACTAAATAATTTGGATACTCTACTTTATTTTGTGAATCAGCAAGGAAAAATGCAAGCTCTTTTACTATAACTTTTTGTTCACCTGTATTTAACTGATTAAAAGGTTTATTAGTTATATATGCAGCTATTTCTTTAGAAGTCATTTGTACATCATATTCTTCCATTGTAGGTGTTGCCTGTGAGATAAAATCCTTAGTAACTGGATAATTTTCGATAGCTTCCTTAATTTCTTCCTCACTAGCTGCTGTTTGTATATTGGGATCTAGGCTTAGATTATTTTCTAGCGGTGTTTCTTGTTGGTTAGCAACTCTATTTACCCTATATATTATTTGATAAATATGGTTAACAGTCACAATATTATTAGTGCTATCAGCTTCTTTTATTAATAATTCTTTAATAGGATTAAACCAAGATATCTCTTTAGTAAGATGTAATGTATCATTTATAAATGTTCTAAATTTAGATATAAAATTAGTTATATTAGTTTTACTTTTGATAATATTAGCAATTAAACTAAGCTCTAACAATAAATTGATACTATCGTGATCATCTTTAACTTCATTTATATTTTTTGTTAATATATCCGTTAAGCGTTCTCTATTACTAAACATAACATCAACAAATGTTTCATGAGCTTTTTCTAATCTATCTACGCTTTCTTGTGAAAATTTCGATGGATATTTTCTATCTTGATAACTAAATGATCTTTCAAAATAATAATCTAAATCAAGTTTTTGAGAATGTCTATCCCTTATTGTTTTTATTGTTTTATTTTCTTCTTGTTGACTTTGAACCGCTATTTTTACACTTATTGAAGGTTTATATTGTATATTAGCTTTACTTCCACGTAATTTTTCTTTATACGAGGCTCTATCTTGATAAGGTTGGCTTTGTTCTCTAGCAGTTTTTAAATATGAATTTGAAGTGTTGACTTTTCCCATGCTGATTAACTCCTTTTAAATACGCATGTACTTTTAATAAAATTGAGGTTACGTAGGTACTTATTTCTGTAATAGATATCTTTTTATTTTTTGTGAAATATAATTATTTATTCTGTTATCTAGTGTTTATATTTTATAGCATAAATAATTATATTGCAACTACAACAAATAATCTAAAATTATTTATAGTAACCCCAATAAACTATACACCTTCTACTTGAATATGTATATTAATAAGTGTTATTATGTTTTACTTCCTAGTATTATCTTCAAACACATGTCAAGATAAATCATATGGATTTAAACTTACTCATTAAATAAAAACATACAAGTACTATTAATATTTTATAATTTGATTTTACAATATTTAGGCGATACCGCATTATGAAAATAGTTGATAGAATTTCTTCCAAATCTTCTTTTATTTTTGCTTTAGCTGGAGCAGCTATTGGCTTAGGTAATATTTGGAGATTTCCATATATAGCTGCTGAAAATGGTGGAGGGATATTCTTCTTAACCTACATAGTCTTTATCTTGTTGCTTGGTATTCCTGTTATGGCCTGTGAAATTATCATAGGTAAAATCGGGAGATCTTCGCCAACTGAGTGTATTCAGCTGATTGCGCAACAGACAAACAAGTCATCACATTGGAGTAAATTAGCTTGGCTGGGCCTAACAACATCGACAATAGTATTATCATTTTATGCGGTTATTTCTGGAATTATTATTTATTATTTAATTCAATCTATCTGTGGTTTACATGTAAGTAATTTTAATGATAGCCATATTATATTTAATCAGATACAACAATCACCAACAAGTTTGATGGCATTTAATACTTTATTTATAGCATTAACTTTTATAATTAGCGCCAGAAAAATATCTGAAGGTATTGGTAAATTAAATTACTTAATGATGCCAGTAATGTATTGTTTACTTATTGCTTTGGTTATTTATGCTAGCAAGCTAGATGGCTTCAAACAAGCATTAATATATTTATTAGATTTTAAAACAAAAGATTTATCTGCAAATATGATTATTGAAGCAATGGGACATTCTCTTTTTACTTTAGCTGCTGGCGCCTGTTGTTTAATTGCTTACGGTGCTTATATGCCGACCAAACAATCAATATTAAAATCTATTGCTATTGTAGTTGTTATGGATGTTTTAGTTGCTATATTAGTTGGAGTTATTACATTTTCTATTATTTTTTCAGAAAATATTCCCCCAACTGCTGGACCTGGGTTAATGTTTTTATCTTTACCTGTTGCACTTAGTAAAATATCTATGGGAAATATAATACAAACTATATTTTTCTTTTTGCTGTTATCAGCCTCTTGGACATCTTCGGTAAATTTAGCAGAACCCCTTATACTAAATATACAAAAATACTTTAAGCTATCTCGTGCTAAAAGCGCAACTGCTTCTGCCATAATTGTGCTAGTGCTTAGCGTTATTCCTTGCCTAGCTCTTAGCTTATGGGGAGATGTTAAACCTATTTTTAATAAATCGATATTTAATCTTTATACAGATATTGCAGCAGATATATTATTACCGATAACCGGTTTACTGATATTAATGTTTACAGCTAAAGCTATTAGTGTGAAAAAATTAGCTAGTGAATTAACAGTAGCACCTAACTACGCTAATTTATTTATGCTTATTATTAAGTATATTAGCCCTATACTAGTAATACTACTAATAATTAGCGGAATAGTTTTTTGATATACACTAAAATCTAAGTCATTAATTTTTCTATTTTTTTGATATCTTCATTAGATAACTCAGTTTTCATACAATTGACATTTTCAATTAAATGATCCAAATTACAGGCTCCTGTTAGTGGCTTAATACCCATTTTTAATGCAACTTGGTATATCACTTGTGCAGGAGTTAATTTGTATTTCTGAACTATATTTTTAAACTCAATATTTCTTGTAAGCCGTAAATTAGCACTTAATATAGAAAACCCTTGGTACTCTATTCCAAGTTTTTTACAAGTATAACGCACACTAGCATTCCATGATGTATGTGCATAACAACGATTTTGCACTATAGCAGGTTTAATTTCTGCATAATCATAAATTTTTAATAATTGCTTGTTAGAAATATTACTAATACCTAATCTCTTAATATAGCCTTTTTTATAAAGATTTTCCATAGCTTGCCATGCTTCTAAATCTTCAGTAGCAATATCATTAGTATTAAAAGTACTATGTAATAAATAGGAATCAATATAATTTGTGTTTAAATGATCTAAAGACGAAAAAAATGATTGCTCAACTTGATCTGCTATATTAGCTTTATTATCATAAGGCAGCCTTTTATCTTGACTATTAGCGTAAGTAAATTTTGTTTGCAAAACAATATCTTCTCTTTTAACACTACACATATTAAAAAAATTCAATAATGCATTTCCTACAGCTGATTCTACATAATGTTTAAGCTGATTAGCTGTATCTATAACTCTAAAACCGTGCTTTAGTGCTGTAAGCGTAAGCTCAGATGTTTTTTCTTCTTTCCAAGCTGTCCCATAAATCCAGTTAGATGTTAAATCTGATTTAATGCCTTCAAGAAGTTGCATAGTTATTATCCTTAATTCATTAAAAATAAGTAATAAATAAACATGGTTTTATAATATTAGCTCTTAACATAAAGCATTATTTTAAAAATACAAGCAATAAATTATATATCCTTGAAAATCTTGTATTTTTAGTCAAAATATACTAGATTACAATTATAATAGACCACTTGTTTTAATAAGATTAGCTTAATGAAAAAACAATTTAAAGTATCATCTAAATTTAATCCTGCTGGCGACCAAAAACAAGCAATACAGCGATTAACAGAAGGAATAAATAATAAACTAGATAACCAAACTTTATTAGGTGTAACCGGATCTGGTAAAACCTATACTATAGCTAAAGTTCTAGAACAAATTCAAAAGCCTATGTTAATTATGGCACATAATAAAACTTTAGCAGCACAATTATATGGCGAATTTAAATCATTCTTCCCCAATAATGCAGTAGAATATTTTGTTTCCTATTATGATTATTATCAACCAGAAGCATATGTTCCAGCCTCCGATACTTTTATTGAAAAAGACGCCTCAGTTAATGATCATATAGAACAAATGCGGTTATCAGCAACTAAATCATTATTTGAGCGTCAAGATGTAATTATTGTCGCTACTGTATCGGCAATTTATGGCTTAGGTAACCCTAAATCTTACTATGAAATGGTATTACACCTAGCTAAAAAAAGTCTTATTAACCAAAGAGATATTTTACGCAAACTAGCTGAGTTGCAATACGACCGCAATAACACAGATTTACGCCGTGGATCATATAGAGTTAGAGGCGACACCATAGATATTTTTCCTGCCGAATCAGAAAAATTAGCAATTAGAATAATCCTTTTTGATAATGAAATAGAACAAATATACGAGTTTGATCCACTCACTGGCAAAAAAGGCAAAGAACTACCTAGAACTACTATATATCCTAGTAGTCATTATGTAACAGCTAAAGAAAAAGTGCAGCAAACTATTAAAGAAATAGAAACTGAACTGCATCAACATTTAAAAATATTACGTAAGCAGAATAAATTAGTAGAGGCACAAAGACTAGAGCAACGCACTAAATTTGATATAGAAATGATGAATGAATTAGGGTACTGCAATGGAATTGAAAATTACTCAAGGTTTTTAAGTGGCAATGATCCTGGCGATCCTCCAGATACTTTATTTAGCTATTTTCCCGACGATGGAGTTTTAGTAATAGATGAATCTCATGTAACTGTACCACAAATAGGAGCAATGTATAAAGGAGATTTTGCAAGAAAAAGCAATCTAGTAACTTATGGCTTTAGATTACCTTCAGCACTTGATAACCGCCCGCTAAAATTTGCAGAATGGGAAAGCAAAAAACTACAAACTATTTTTGTATCTGCAACTCCTGGAAATTATGAAAGCGAGAAACAACAACAAGTAGTTGAACTCCTAGTAAGACCAACAGGTTTAGTAGATCCTATAATAGAAGTGCGGTCAGCAATAACCCAAGTAGATGATTTAATTTCAGAAATACATAAAACTATTGCTATTAAGCAAAGAATTTTAGTTACTGTGTTAACTAAACGTATGGCTGAAGATTTAACGGAATATCTTACAGAGCAAAACCTTAAAGTAAAATATTTACACTCAGAGATTGATACAGTAGAACGTGTGGAAATAATTCGTGATTTAAGAATAGGCGCTTTTGATATTTTAGTAGGAATTAATTTATTACGTGAAGGCTTAGATATGCCTGAAGTTGCGTTAGTTGCAATTTTAGATGCAGATAAAGAAGGTTTTTTACGTTCGACCAGATCCTTAATACAAACCATAGGTAGAGCAGCAAGAAACATTCACGGCAGGGCTATTTTATATGCAGAAAGAATAACAGCAGCCATGGATCAAGCTATTAAAGAAACCACTAGAAGAAGAAAAAAACAGTTAGCTTATAACAAAACTCATAATATAACTCCTACAACTATTACAAAATCAGTAGAAGATATTCTTGAAGGTGCTGTATATATAGGCAAAAAAACTAAAGGCAAATCAAAAAAAATATCTTTATCAAAAGAAGATAAACAAGCTCTAGAAAACCCACAAAAATTTACTGTCTTAATACACAAATTAGAAAAAAAGATGAAGTATCATGCCGACCATATGGAGTTTGAAGAAGCTATGGCAGTAAGAGATAAAATAGAGCTATTAAATACTAAAGCTTTTGGGCATTAATAGTATAGGTTGTAAAGACTAACCTCTCAATAACTTGGCAACAATATTTTAAGTGGTTTTATAGCTTCACTTATGTTGCGTAAACAAAAAATTTTCTTTGCAAGGTGTAAGCAGTTCTGTGAGTTTAGTAAACTGCTCTCTATTATCTTTATAACTTGTGGTATAACTCACAACTAAACTCTCAGTAGCTCGACTTAATGCTACGTAAAGCAGACGAATTGCTTCACGGTTGCCATACCAAGTGTTATAATTTTTTTCAATTGCTTGTGGAACCAATACAGTTTTAAATTCTAAACCTTTAGCACCGTGAATAGTACAAACTATAGCATCATAGTTTGCTGTATCTATTAAATCAGATTCTTGTAAAGTAAACAGTCTTTCAACTAAAGGATTTTTTTCGTTAACTAAATTATCAAATACACCACGATACTCATTAGTTATTAGCCAAGGAACTAATTTTTCCTGTATATCTTCTTCTGTCGCCTCCAAACTGTTTTTTTCATACCATGTTGGTTGTTGCTTGGCATATGCAAACCATTCGGTTAGTATATCTGCAAGTTCAACCTGTTTATCTCCTTCTGCTAGTGCTTCTAGCATGCTGTCAATATCTTGGTAATGCTTAATTACTTCAGTAAAAATATCTTGATATTCTGTTAATATGTTATCGATATTAGTAATTCTTTGTTGTAGCTGATTAATTATCTCAGTAACTAATATAACTGAGTTATTCGCATTTTGTTTATGTTTTTTTAGTAAACCAAGCTCCTGAATTAAATCTTCTGGCTTATATGATTTCATTCTTGGAAATAACCGTAATGACAAACTTAAGCTACTAAATTTATGGTCGTGTAATTTATAATAATAATCTAATAAGTCATAGTTATTTGTTTCTTGTTGTAAATTTAACCGTAATATACTGTAATTAAAACCATCGTCATGACTGATTAACGGACAATCAGCAATAAATTTAAAAAACTCCTCCACAACTATAGCAAAGCTAGATGCTGTTGCTATATCTTCTAAACTAATATTAGTAAATTTTTGGCTAGCTAAAAAATCATCTTTTAACTCAGGATAAAATTCAAAATCTTGGTTAATACATTGCGAAAATTCAGCTGTAATTTTACCTTGTATAATTTTTACTGCTGTTAATTTAATAATTTTAGCATCAAGTTTACAGCTAGTTGTAATAGCATCAAAAAGAATAACACCTTGATTATTAAAGGCATTAATTAATAGTTTTATTGGGTAGTTGTCGGTGACACCTATACCTTGTGTTGGCGTAAGAATATCTGCTGGAGTTATTCCTTGTGCATTAATATGATTAACTATTTCCATAGCCTTAGATTTAGTTATTTTAGTTTTATTTTTAGCAAACCGATAAACTAGCCGCCACCAATCTTTAGTACTTTCGCTTTTGCGATAAATACGCAATAAACTAAGCCAGTCTTGAATCACAGCTTTGTTCATTAAGCCACTTCCCAAATAAATACAATTAAGGCCTTGATTTTTAAGCTCATCATAATATTGTTTACATGCATTATTACTTCTTAATACAATAGCAACATTTTTTTTAGAAATTAATGGCATTTGTTTAACAAGCTGTATATTTTCAGCTAGTTCTTGTTCTTCATTTGTATATTCAATTAAATACAGTTGATTTTCTGTATTAGTAATTGTTGTTTGCATTGCAGGTAACTGCCAGTGATACTGCCGGTAGCTATTTAATAAATTAATAACTTGTGCAGTTGAACGATAATTTTGTATTAAACTATGAGATTGATAGTTTTGAGTATTTTTATTAAATAAAGTTATACTAGCATTACGAAAACTATATATTAGTTGTTCTGGATCGCCCGCAACTAAAAGATGAGTTTTTTGATGGCTTAGCTGATTAATTATGCCCCATTGTATTAGTGATAAATCCTGTACTTCATCTACCTGAATAAAATCTTGAGTTATATTTTGCTGTTTTAGTTCGTGCAAACCTAAAAATAATATATCATCAAAATCTAGAGTTTTATAGTTAAACTTTGCCTGTTTAAACTGATTAAATACTTGCCATATTTTATTAGCTGTAATCATTTTATCATTACAGTGAAATTCTTCCATTGCGCTATAGATCAAATTAGGTATTTGATTTCTTAAAATTATTATTATATCATCTAGATTTATATTTAAATAGTCGTCTATCAATATCATATATACATAACAACTAAAAAATAAACTAGTAAATTTTTTTAAGTATTTCGGTTTTCCTCTTAAATAACACTTATTACATAATGCAAACCATGTATCGTTAACTTTTACGCTGGAAGGTGTATCTTGAATATTTTTGATAATATTATCAAGAATTTCTGTGCGGTAGTCATCATTAAGAATACTGAAATTATTAAATTTCTTATTAAATGTTTTACTATCACGCAAAACATTTAAACAAAAACCATGAAAAGTACCAATAAAAGGATGGCGTTTTCCGACAACTTTTTTTACTCTATGGCGTAATTCTGTTGCCGCTTTATTAGTAAAGGTTAGGCACAATATTTGTTCTTCATCATATTTATTAATAGCTAGCTTCACTCTTTCGGTTAACACACTAGTTTTGCCAGTTCCAGGAGGAGCTTGTAACAAATGCTTGCCAGTTGTTAATGCAATTATTTCTTGTTGATTTTTATTAGATTGTAGCTCTTGTGTTATTTGTTCTTGACTGTCAAAATCTTTATTATCAAGAGATTGCTCAGTTGTAGTTGAGATTTGTGTTTGTGTTTCTGACTGTATTTGTAGCTGTTGTTCTAATTGCTTACATTTTTCTTCTAACTCATTTTTTTCTTGTTCTATCTGTTGCTTTTCA
>CAKMZJ010000028.1 GCA_929200395.1 Candidatus Gorgonimonas eunicellae
TCTGACATGAAGTTGTAACATCTACCCATTATATCAGCTATCTTAATTAAATTTTTAATTTGTTAGAATAATTCTACCCTAGCTTTGTATTGAGGTAAGTTAAAATTTATTTTACTGAGAGCTTGAAACAATAAGTTTTTATTTTTTTTAGATATTTGTTCTATATTTATATGTTTCATAAAAATTTCATGTTCATTAACAGAAAAAACTTTACCCTCATTAATATAATTATATATTGCTATAATAATTTTTACAGACAAGTCTTGTATAGTTGGTCTTATATTGTTATATAAATCTGTGTCTTTATTTTGTTTAATCTCTAAACCTTGAGTACGCCATTTATCAATATATCTATACTGTATATTTTTAGCTATATCCATTTGCTCTTGAAAAAAATCAACTAAGGTATCAGTATTTAAATTATATTGTTGAGATATACTATTTATATTTGCTAAAATTAAATTTTCTCTTTCTATATCTTCAACTGGGATTCCTTGATGATATTTATAATATGCTACACCCTGCATATAAGATAATCTATGGTTTATTAATGCTGTGATATCGGTAAGTTCTACTGCTTTAGCGAGATTACATAGTATAAAAGAAAAGGTTATAATTATTTTTTTTAAAATAGGAGTCATAAATTTATACTTTATTTTATAATTTATATTAAATATTATTCATTAGTATGATAATACATTAAATTTAAATAATATATTAATATAGGATAAATTACAATATACCATCAGGTAGATAGCTAAGTGTCTAATTTAGTTTAATAATTATGATTAATCTTTAGTATCATATTGAACTTCTTTTAAAAAAAGGTGTCTTTATAAGTTAATTTGATTATTATACAATAATCTGATTATAGTGTCTGCATAATTAAATGTTTATAAACCAACTTGTCTTCAAATAATATGAGTTTATTTTAAATATAAATTGATTATTTAATTCTTTTAAATTGCAATTTATAAACGCATTAAATAAATCTATAAAGAATTATGCATCTATTTGATAATTATATATGCTTATAAAAGCCATAAACCGCTTGATAGCCTAGTATAATGACAATTAAATAAAAATAATGGAAATATGTATGTTTATAAAACTGTTTTTTTGCTATTCTATATTACTGCTATCCTTAGCTACATCTACAGCTAAAGCTGTCACTGTTTTGGTTTTTCATAGTAATTACTATACAGAAGCATATACTACAATTGAATCCTACACAGAGAATCTTCATACAAAAGGGTACCAAACAGTATCAGTATATTCAGATACTGTATCAATCAGCACCTTGAAAACTAAGATTCAAACGGCATTGCTTTATGCTAAAATAGATCTTAAAGACGTTACGGGAATTAATATCTTTGGCCCGGTAATATCAACAACATTGTATAGAAAGTTAAAAAATAATTTAGCTCCTCAATTAGCTTCATCGCTATTAAGATACAATAACCTCAACCCCGTATATGACCAAAATTCTCTTGTTGATATCACTGCTGATTCACCGCCTTATCCGGTAAGATGGGTATCTCACCAACAGTTTAAAGATGTTAATCAGTTTTCTGAACAATTAATGAATATACTTGCAAAAATTCCTGTATCAGGTGAGCCAACAAGAGGTGAGCAACAGATAAACAAACTTCGTTCTGAAATTAACTCTAGAAGAACGATTCCCCTTGCTCGCTGGCATGATGGTCCAGTTTGGGGGGTGGTAGCTTGGGTGGTTATTCCTTCTCTTTGGTATATAGCTGGGGTAGATAGAGAATCTCAAGGGTATAATGGTGGTTTCAACCGCTTTGAAACATCGGGTGATTATATTGGTAACGGTTTTTTATATTCATCTTACTTTGCCGGGCTTTCTTATTCTACCTATTCAATCGGACGTTACTTGCTAAATAAGGCCTATCAAGATAGCGATTTTAATTGGAAAAAAATAGCTTTAGGTAACCCTCTTTGTGAAGACGGGTTATTATCAATCGACTATGTTAGCAATGAAGTAGACAACTAACTCTTACTTAATAACTTAAGTAATAAAGTTGTAGATAATCTGATCTAATACACCTTTTTCTTGAAAAACAGTTTATAAAATAAACAGATATTTCAAGAAAATAAATTAATGAGATGCAAGTTTAAAACCTTGTATAAATATAATTTATTTTTTAATTTGATAACATATGTTCAGGGTTTGCATACGTCTTTACTAATAGTTCCGCTTTAGCTTGATCTATTTTGCCATTGCTATTATCTATTAGTTTAAAAGATTTCACTAACATTCTATAGCCTTTAACTTGTAAATAACTATTAATTTGCCAGTTTTTTTTAACCGTTTTGGTGTTAAAACAACACCTCTCTATCATTATCTTTTTTTCAACTTCTATAATACGATTATATTCATTAAGATGCTGTTGTAATGTTTTTTGTTGTGCTTTTAATTCAATAATAGTAGATTGTTTTAAGTTAGTTTGTAGCTCTTCAGTCGTTAACTCATCTAGCAATTGTTTATTTTGCATGGTTTTATATAAAATTTTAGGGAATTCAACTACAGATACTTGGCAATTAATTTTATTATTTGTTGTATTTAATTGATAGGTATAATTAATTTTACTACTATTAAAATATGAAGTTATTAATTTAGGTGTTGTAAGAGCATCTTTTAAAACAATAAAAGAATCATTTATACAAGAATAATCATCTTTTTGGCGTTGTATATCTGTATGCAATAAATGACAATTATTACTGCCTAGCTCCTCAACTAATTTTAAATAAGTATCGCTAATAAAGTAATTATTTAGTTCGTTGTTTCCTGTAAGAGAATCAAGTAGTACTATGTATGTTTTTTGATTATTTTTACTTAAAATAATTGGGATTACATGTTTATTATCAGAACAAAATTTTGTAATAACACCTAACTGTTGCCCTTCATTTAATTGTTTTGCAAATTGATAAAGTAAGCCTGTAATATTTTCAGTTAAAATATAAATATTAATATGATATTTTTGTTTATAATGATGTGATATTGCAGCCATAGTTAGCTTAGAAGGCTGAAAAATGGGTAAAGTATGTTTAAATGTTATAGTCGTATAAAATGAATGATCTTTAGAAACTTGTGCTCTGGTATCTTCTTTTAGTTCGCCAATGCTAGGGTTTTCCTGTATTATTTTTAAACCTTTACAGAGAATATCTTCATAAGGAAAAACAAGGTTTTTTTTTGCAAAATTGCTTTTAATTGCAGTTTTTTGCTTAGTTGTATTTTCTAAAAAATTATTATCTAATTTTTGATATGCAACTTTACTAGAGACCATGGATATTTTTTTTATATTAGCTTCAGTTATTGTATTATAGCTACGTAAATTTATTTGAATAGCTGTATTATTATTTATCATTTAAACTCGCTTAATATCTAATTAAATTAGATTTAATATAATATATAGTTTATATTAAGTTCAAATAATTTATGGTTAAAAGTAATAAATTTAGTTGTAATAATAATTCTTAAAGCATAACAACATCTAAAACATTGAACCATTTCAGCTATATTATGTCTATTTAATAGAGGTTAATAATTAATAAAATTTAGGTGTAATATGAATTTTTTACAAGTATTTAATTGGTTTAGTAACAATAGTAATGAAACTGTAGATCCAAATGTAAGCTTATTAGATAGCAATAAAACATCTTATACTAATAATAGTTCTGAGGGGACTCCAAAATATAGGATTTACATAAATAATAGAAAAGTAAGATGCAAAAAACCAAGAGCTAAAATTACAAATAAGCCACAGAATAAGTTACGTAAAGTTGTAACATTTGCTAAATCTCATCCAAAAAAAGAGAGAGAATACGATATAGTGATGCTAACTTGGGAAAACAACAACCCTATGGTCAAGTGCTATGATAATATAACGGAAATAACAAACTATAAATCAAAAAATCAAGCTGGCTATATTTTTAAGAATCACAGCGGTATAGTAAAAATAGCTGAAGATAGCTACTTAAACACAGCAACTGGAAAAATCTATACTCAAACTACTATAGATATACAAAAAATTGAATGGCTCGGTAGTTATTTACAAAAATATGCTAAGAATCAAACATCAGAGATTGAGGGTGAAAGAGCAAGTATTAATAACTTATCTTTAATCGATCAAACTGCAAAAAGCTTTTTTGATGATTCTGGTTCAGTTTCAGAAGATTCATCTGATAATTATGCAGGAAGCGCTAGTGAAGACGAAGCTTTTTTAACAGCCAACTCTGAATTTGAAGCTGAATAAAGTAATAATTTTTATATAGTATTTACAGCTTTTAAAACAATAATAGCCATAGTTTGCAATAATTAATATTACAATATTTTTGTACACAAAACCTCTAATTAATGGCTTTTAGACATGAAATTTCTATTATAATACCTAAGCAAATAATTACACTATCTAATTGCACTACTTAATAGTATAATAAATGGAATTTTTTCTATTTTAATTTAGTCTAAATTATTAGTTAGATGATAATTTTAATACGGAATAGATTAGTTACCGTAAATACACTTTACACTTTACACTTAAAGATACAGCTTTTAAATTGCAGCCTCAGGACAAGTTTTTTAGTATTTAAATTGCTTGAACACTTTTAAATTAAGTACCACTAAGTTTACAATGGTAGATACCTTACTGCATAATCTAAAAGTTACTTACTGAAAAGATGTATCTTCAAGCAAAAGGTGTATAGTTGTTAATTGATATTATTGTAGTTTTTATGACAAATAACCGAAATTTTAAAAAATATTTCATATTTTTCATAAATTAAAAATAGTCTTGTAGAACTTGATTTTGGCAAGTTAAATAAAAATTAGTAACGCTGTTTTATATAATAAATGCGATTATTTACAGTAAGCCTTTTTATAAACTATGAGAAAATATGCTGG
The DNA here is from genome assembly GCA_929200395.1 of Candidatus Gorgonimonas eunicellae. Lineage (GTDB taxonomy): Bacteria > Pseudomonadota > Gammaproteobacteria > Pseudomonadales > Endozoicomonadaceae > CAKMZJ01. The sequence continues at coordinate 4,928 of CAKMZJ010000028.1, forward strand.
CAAATATTAGTTAGGCAGTATAAAAACATAAATCTATAAATAATATATTACTAAATAAAGGTAGCTATAAAATTTAATCATACTTAAGGCACGTTATATGTTTAGAAATATACCCCTAATATTACTATTTTTAATAGTAATAATTACACTTTTTGGAAATAATATACCGCTAAATTTAAAAGAAACAATGTATGGTTTAAGCTTATCAATAAAATCGCTTATTATTTGTATTTTACCTTTTATTATTTTTAGCTTATTATTCAAAGCTTCTGTAAATATAGCTAAAGATGCTCCTAAATTTATATTATTAATTCTAGTTGGTGTGGTTTTATCTAATTTTATTGCTACTTTTTTGAGTTATTTTTTAGGTAGTGCCTGTTATAACTTAGACATGCATCTAAACTTACCCACCATGGATAACACGCTAACGCCATCAATACACTTTGAGTTTCCTCGTTTAATTCCAAATGATATAGCAATGTTTGGTGGCTTAATACTAGGGTTTATAACATATAAGCTTTATCCTGAAGTATCTAGTATTATAAGCAATAAATTATCTCAATTTACTACTTTACTATTAAGAATTGTTTCTTTGGGAATTCCTGTATTTGTTGCCGGGTTTATTATAAAAATGGAACACGAAGGTACTGTGAATCAAATTATTATGAAGTACCCTCTAATTTTTGCACTAATTGCTTTAACACAGGTTAGTTATATCACTTTATTTTATTTTATAGCCAATAAATTTAATTTAGCTAAAACATTAATATGCATTCGTAACATACTTCCTGCCTCAATAAGTGGTTTTAGTACAATGTCAAGTGCGGCAAGTATGCCACTTACTATAGTAGGAACTGAAAAAAATGCTAAAAATAAAGATTTAGTGCATACAATTGTACCAGCTACAGTTAACATACATTTAATAGGTGATTGCATTGCTATACCTAGTTTTGCTTTTGCTGTTATCAAAACATTCGGATTAGCACAACCTGATTTATTAACTTATATGATATTTACATTTTATTTTGTAATAGCAAAATTTTCTGTTGCTGCTATTCCGGGCGGCGGGATAATGGTAATGGTTCCTGTATTAATAGAATGTTTAGGATTTAATAGCGACATGATATCATTAATAATATCGATTTATATTTTATTTGATCCTGTTATTACTGCTGCTAATGTATTCGGTAATGGTGCTTTTGCTAAATTTATAGATAGTGTATTTTATAAAATGAATACGATAAAAAGTAAAAATTAATATAAGTTACCGCTAGTGTTTATTGTTATGTGTCATATGTATTAATATTATTAGATTTTAATATATGACACTATTTTCAAACTTCCGTGTTTATCTATTGTTGTTCATCATGCATGTGATGTAAATCTATATCTTTAGCATTTTCTCCAGCCTGTGGATCGTTAAAAATTTTATAATCCATCTCACCTTCGGAGTGGGCAACAACACAAGCAGTCATGCAATCACCAGTAACATTAACCGATGTTCTTACCATATCTAAAAGTCTATCAACGCTCAATATTAAAGCGATACCTTCAACAGGTAATCCAACTTTTTGCAAAACCATTGCTAGCATAACAATACCAACACTTGGAATACCTGCGGTACCTATAGATGCTACAGTAGCTAAAGAAACAACTAATAAATAATCATGTATAGTTAAAGGTATATTATATGCTTGAGATATAAATACAGTTGCAATACCCTGCATTATAGCAGTTCCATCCATATTTATAGTACTACCTAGTGGTATAGTAAACGCAGCAATTTTTTTAGACACTCCGCAACGATTAGTAGCTGTATCCATAGTAACAGGAATTGTGGCATTGCTTGAAGATGTCGTAAAAGAAAATATTAGCATTTCTTTCATTTTTTTAAAAAATAAAATTGGGGTTACTTTCGTAAACAACCGCAATAAAGTACTATAGGTAATAAGCATTTGAAAAAGTAGTACCCCTAGAACTACTAAGAAATAAACTAATAAATTACTTATTGCTGATATCTGTATAGTTTTAAATATATTAGCCATGAGGCAAAAAATACCATAAGGTGCAAGCAACATAATGCAATCTACAAGTTTAGCGATAATTGCATTCAATGCTTCAAAAAGATCCACGACAGGTTGAGCTTTTTTACCAGCAAGTCCTATAGCAATACCAATAAATATGGCAAATATTATTATTTGGATAGAATCACCATTTGCCATTGCTGCAATTGGGTTTGTTGGTATAATTGCAGATATTATTTCTGTCATTGGTTTGCTTTCAGGTAATTTATACAAAGAAGCTGATTCTAGATTAGCACCGCTACCAGGACCAATTATAACAGAAGCTATAATTCCAACAGTTACAGCAACAACAGTAGTTATCAAATATATACCTAAGGTTTTAGCAGCAACCCGACCTAAAACAATAACATCAGTAAGTGATAGCGTTCCATGTACTATAGATACAAAAATAACAGGGATAACAAGCATTCGCAATGCATTCATAAATAAATTTGAACCTGTATTAACAATCATAAATAGATTGTTAGCTATGCTAGCATTAGGTCCATTTAAAAAATATTTTAGCACTAATCCTGTAACACCACCTAGAAGTATCCCTAACATAATTTTAGCAGTTAAAGATAGCTTTAAATTTTTTTTTAACATAAAGATCTCTTGCTTGTTGTAACTTATTTTTATTAAAAATATCCTATAAATTATAGGGAGTAGACTTATATCCTTACTGTAATATACTTCATATAACATAGTCCATTTTTACCTATATATTAATAGTAACATAAATTAATGTCTAAGCAATTATAGAGATAATTAAAAGTTTTTCTTCTATTTATATAATAGGCTATAATTTAATTTATTTAGTAATAGAATAATTTTAAAGTGCTTTATAATATAGAGGTGTTTTATATGAAGTTCTACCAAAACAAGCTAAAAAGTTTTAATTTAATAGCAGTATTATCTATACTGATAACTCATAACTATATAGTATATGCTGATAGTTTCGCAGATATGATTTTTCATAGTATAGGAGAATCTTTTGGTATAAATACAGATAAAATAGATAAGTCTTATAATAACGTTACCATCAGCAATAGTCTTATTAGTAATTTAACAAAAAATATTTATTACAAAAATAACAGTATTGTATCAAACAATATAGTACATTTATCTGAAGAGCAACACCAGTCTGATATTTCCGTTAATTATTATCAACACATAACTACTGCTAAATATAATAAAACGACTGAAGATTATTCAAAAATCACACACAATATAGGAAGTATTAATATCGATAATAATTTTGGAAGTATGATTAATTTTGGATGCGGTTATGGTTTTGCTAATACAAAATCAAATATATATGAGCGTAAAACTAAAAAACATCTTGGTTCAGATAAAATAACAACACATGTCGGCATGTTATATGGATATAACGATTTTTCAATGATTAACACTAATATTACCTTTATGGGAGCTATTAGTAAACATAATATTAATTCTGATATTATTAAAAATAATAATTATAATTCACACTTTTTTAGTGCTAACTTAAACAGTGAACTAGATTCTAATTTATTATTATTTGGTTTTCATATATTATGTAACTTAGGGTTAGCCAAAGTATATTCTAATAAAACTGAGATTAGTAATAACTCTATAGATAAACTAAGTAACAACTTATTTAATTTCGGTTTATCTTTTACTACAAATAGTAAGTTAGATATAAGACTAATGGCGTTAGCTTATAGACTTAGTTTAGGTTATCAAGTTGTTCATATTAGAGGCGATATTGTAGGCTTAAATAAATTTTTTCTACCGGCTACCTCAAAGCTACAACCAGTTGATATTAAACAATCGCCACCGTTAATGCATAATTTAATAGCTGAAGTTAATTTGTCTTTACAAATTTATGATTATTTACAGATTGCTGGTGATCTTAATTATATTTATGGTAATAAAACCGATGAGCTTGGTTTTGGCGTGACATTGAGTTACCTGTTTTAACATAATTATGATTGATGTTGAAAACAAATAAGTAAAGATGTATATTGCTATTAGTAAATTTACCAAGAGGAATATACATTGATTGACAGAATTCAAGGAGCTATACTTGAAAAACAACCTCCTGCATTAGTTATAGTTGCAGCAAATATTGGTTATGAAGTAATTTGTCCAATGTCGGTATTTTATAATTTACCAGACATAAACACGACTATAACCTTGTTTACTCATTTTGTTGTACGTGAAGATGCTCAGCTGTTATATGGTTTTACCACTAAAGAAGAAAGACAAATATTTCGTAAAATAATCGGTGTCAATGGTATAGGGCCTAAAATAGCACTTGCTATTTTATCGACAATTAATATTACTGAGTTTATTAATTGTATTAAGAGCCAAGAAGTAAATCTATTAACTAAAGTTCCAGGTATCGGTAAAAAAACGGCAGAAAGATTATTAATGGAATTAAAAGATAAGATTGTTAAATTTATTGATTCTAACGAGCAAGAAACGGTCACTTCGGCTAAAACAACAAACTACGATAATAATAGCTTTATTATTAGTGAAGCCTTGCAGGCATTAGTTAGTTTAGGTTATAAAAAGCAAGAAGCTGAAAAAATTGTGACACAATTTAATTACCTAAAAGATTACAATTCTACTGAAGCGTTAATCAGGTTAGCTTTAAAGTCGGGGTGATAGATAGCTTATAGATTACTCTGAATTTTCAACTATAGATTGATTATTGTTTTTAAATATAGCTCCTATTACCAGACCTAGCTCAAATAGTAACCACATAGGCACAGCTAATAAAGTTTGAGAAATTACATCTGGCGGTGTTAATAACATTCCTAATACAAAACATAGTATAACAACATATGAGCGTATAGCTTTAAACTTTGCTATAGAAACTATATCAGTAATTATTAACACAATAATCAATATAGGAATTTCAAAACTTATACCAAAAGCAAAAAATAATTTTAAGCTGAAATCAAGATAGCTGTTTATATCGGTCATTATTTGTACTGTACTTGGACCTACGGTAGTAAAAAACAAAAATAATATCGGAAACACCACAAAATAAGCAAACATAATACCACAATAGAATAATAAACTACTTGTTATAATTAGAGTTAAGGCTATACGCTTTTCATGCTTGTATAATCCGGGGGCAATAAATTTCCATAGCTGATGTAACCAATAAGGAATTGTAATAAAAAATGCTACAATTAATGTGAGTTTAAACGGTGCTAAAAATGGAGATGCCACACTAGTAGCAATCATAGCACTACCAGCAGGTAACTGACTATAAAGTGGTAACGCAAATAATTGGTAAATTTCATTGGCAAACATAACTAAACCGCAAAACGCAATAAAAGTTACCAATAATGATTTTAATAATCTGCTGCGAATTTCAAGTAAGTTATCAACTAAAGAAAAGTTTGAGTTTTGTTTAAACATTGTTAGCTACGGTTTTGATCGTTATCTTTTAAATTATTGCTAGAATTTTGCTCGTTCTTTTGCATGTTACGCATAACTTCTTCATTGTATATATCTAATTTTATATTGTCGGTATCAAACTCTTTGTTTACTTTATCAGAGATATTTTGCATAAAATTACGTAATTTATAAGTACACAAAATAAAAAACTTAATTGCAGCAGGTAATTTTTTTGGTCCTAATACTAATAAAGTAACTAAACAAGTAACTATTAATTCAGCAAAGCCAATATCAAACACTATTATTCCAAAATCTAGTTAATGTATGCCTATTGTGTATCTTTAGATGATGGTTTAGGCTCATTTTTATTAGCTGTTGCAGCTTCAGAGGCTTGTTCTGTCTCTTCATTCAAACCACGTTTAAAAGCTTTAACGGCCACGCCAATATCTTCACCTAAATGACGTAATTTTTTTGAACCAAACACAATAGTTACAATTAAAAATACAATTAGCAATTGCCAAATACTTATACCAGATAACCCCATTTTTATTCCTTAATAAAAAAATTAGATGCAATAAAATCTAGCGCCTTATTAATAAACCAGAACCTATTATAATACATCCCATAGCACTTGCAATTAATAAAAAATCTGATGATATTGGTATTACTTGATTCCAAACTACTCCGCCAACGGCAATACACAATAATCCTTGTAGCTTGGATACTTTATTAGATTTTTTACTACGCTGTTGCTGTTCTAAAAAATATTGTTTTATCTTATTAAAATCAGCAATAGATGCATTAATTTTTTGTGACAGTACTGGAGCACTTAAAATAAGATTTGCCCCTTGTTGCCGTAATTGTTTCCGTAACACAGACAAGCTAAGTTTTTGCTGAATCCAGTTTTCTAAATAAGGCAGAGCAGTATCCCACAAATTTAAATCAGGGCATAGCTGCCTGCCAAGACCTTCAATATTTAATAGAGTTTTTTCTAATAGTATTAATTGCGGCTGAACTTCCATGTTAAACCTTCTAGCTACTTGAAATAACCTAACTAATAATAACCCAAAAGAAATTTCACTTAATGGTTTACCAAAAATTGGTTCGCATACGGTTCTAATAGCTGTTTCTAAATCACTAACCGAGGTAGTTAATGGCACCCATCCAGACTGTATATGTAATTCCGCAACTTTACGGTAATCACGCTTAAAAAAGGCTAATAAATTACTAGCAAGATAGTATTTATCTTCAGGTTCTAATGAGCCGACTATACCAAAATCAAGTCCTAAATATTTAGGATCTTCTGGATCACTGATATCTAGCCAAATATTACCTGGGTGCATATCTGCATGAAAAAAACTATCGCGAAATACTTGGGTAAAAAATATTTCTACCCCGCGCTCTGCTACTTTTTGCATATTTACATTATTTGCTTGTAAAGTAGCTATATCTGTTACTGGCACACCATAGATTCTTTCCATCACTAAAACTGACTCAGTGCAATATTCCCAATAAACTTGAGGAATATATAAAATTGGAGACGCACGAAAATTATGTTTTAATTGCGCCGCATTAGCTGCTTCACGTAATAGATTTAACTCATCAAGGATAGTTTGCTGATAATCAGTAACAACTTTAGTTAAGTGTAATTTTTTAGTTTCAGGAAATAGAAAAGTAAATACTTTAGCACAAAACAGCATAACGCTGATATCTTGTAGTATAATTTTTTTTATATTAGGTCTAATAACTTTAATTACTACATCTTCTCCTGTATGCAACTTTGCCGCATGCACCTGTGCTACTGAAGCTGATGCTAGTGGTTGCATTTCGAACTCAGAAAAAATCTCTAAAATTTTTGTTGTTGCCGACTTAGCAGTACCTTTAGATAAATTATTTACAATTCTTTGTACTGCATCAGTAGATGAAAACGGCGGAACCTTATCTTGTAATTTAGCTAATTCGGAGCTAATGTCATCTGGTAGTAAATCTTTTCTAGTAGATAGTATTTGTCCAAATTTCACAAACACAGGACCAAGATCTTCCATAAACCTACGGATTCTAACCCCTCTAGAAAACTTAGTAGTAACAAAATGACGCCATGGTAATAATATTGCAATTAATAATTTTTTCTTCCAAGAAAGATCATCAGGGTTAATTAGATTATCTAGTCGATAGCGTATAAAGGTTATAATAATAACCATTAAACGAATTAAAGGCATTTTACATGTACCAAGTTATTTATAGATACACTTTCAAATAGAAGCTAGCTACATTGTTTACTTGAAGGTGCATTATTTATAATAAATCACAGTAAAGATAAATAGCACTTACTTACTGCAAAAAAAAATTAAAATATAGTAGTGGGGCAATTGTAGCAACTATAGAGCATTTATTAAAGCGTATTTAAATAAAAAACACAAAAATAAAAATTACTATTAAATATAAGGTTAATTTTATAAGTAGATGGATAAACTTAAAGCCACGAATTTAGAGACTTCAATAGTAATATAATTCTTTTAAGTTATTAAAAATCAAGAACTTAATTATTCTAAAGTCTTAACTAATAAGGTAATAACAGCTAAAGTGCTAAAATATCTTAAAATTAATATTTTCACAAAAATTATCTGCTTGAACTATAATTTTATTGCAGTGTTAGAATTTTAGTAAGGAGAAATATTAATGCCATCTACTGAAAAACCTAAAAATGTAGGCCAGCAGGTTACGGATCAACAAATTGCTCAATCACAAGAATTAAAAGCAGAAGAAAATGTTGAGGGAGCATCTCAGGGAAAGAGTGTTTCTGAAACTGATAGAGCAGAACCACAAATAAAACAAGGAACACCGAGTACACAAATTCAGCCTACACAAGAAGGACTCGAAAGTAGAGAAATAGCAGTAGACGCTAAAAATCAAGCACTAAATAACTTTATAGATGAAGTAACATATATTAGCACGCATAATATAGCTGGAGATATAAAAAATATTTTTGCTACTGTTGAAGAGAAGGCCTTCTCAGCACTTATGATCGCTGCTATGGTAGCGATAGTAGTGATTACAGCTGTAGTTCTTGGGCCATTAGCGCCATTCTTAGCAGCTGTTCCAGTTGTAATGCTTGTAGTTGCAACTGGTGTTATAGTGACATCCATGATTAAATCTCATCGTAACACCAAACAAACGGCTTTAACGATAATAAAAAACTTTGCTGCAAATATACTGGAAGAACATTCTGAGGATGATTGTAAGCAGGCATTAGATAGGCTAAAGGAACTTGCAACCTCAAAAGAGTTTTATCAGCAAGTTGATCTATTTAGAGGAGAATTAAAAAATTTAATTCACTTTGGAAGTCTAGGTACTACACCTGACCCAGTATCTAAGCAGACACAGGATATGTTAACTTTCATGTTTGGATTTATCGAGCAAGGCATACCTGAAGGTCAAAAAATAGCCTACAAAACAGTTAAAGAACAATATTTAAATAAACTATTGAATGATAAACAGGAAACAAACAAATTCTTAAATAACATTATGATTGGAAGCTCTAGCGTAAAGCAGATAGCTGCACAACAAGCAGATTCATCAGAACCAAGTAGACAAACCTCAAACTCATATTTATCAGAAAAAATAGATCTTAATAAAATATTTTCTTCGGGAGTTCAAGCATACCTAGATCAAATTAATACGGCAGAAGGTAATACCTCTATTGAGTAGCCTAGTAAACCAAACACAACTAACATAAAGTGTGAAGCCTTACTACTAAAAACATATGGTATTGTAAAATTTAGAAGAAAATAAAATCATAAAACTTGGTAGCAAATTGGAGCTTGATATCATCAGCATCATAGAATCAACAAGCTGATAGTACTATAAAAAATTATAAGATCAAAGACGTTTTGTCACTTGCACAAATGAATAACGATAATCAAACTCAAAAAAAATTAGAATAGTTAATGAGATATCATATTTAAAAACAATAAATTGTATTGTAGTGACTATAAAGCATTTGTTAAAGCCTATTTATGCAACAAATTATCTGCTTAAACTATAACTATATTATAGCTCTTAAATATTTAGTAAGGATAAGCACAATGTCAAATCATCTTAGAAACGATGGAAAAGTAGGCGTGGCTGATACAAGGCAACAAAATGATCTTCAACAATCAGAATCAAATGAAGTAGAAGAACCTAAAGGAAAATATGGGGGAAAGGATGTTTCTAAGGAAGAAGTTCAACAAAGAGTACCACAGGATAATTCAACTTCTTCCGATGCAGAAAACAAAAGGGATGTATCTATAATAGGAGATACAACCCAAGAACAAAAAATAAATGACTTTATAGATAAAATGGCAGATATTAGGACCAGAATTTATAGCGGATGCCTTTTATATGGGAATCGACGCATATCTACGTAAAGATTAAACTAAAACTAAAGAAATTCGTGACAGTAATATACAGGTGGCAGTTGAAAATGCGAGGTTTCAGGGCTAAATCAGATAGAATTGCTTAAAATCACCTATATACATTTTATATTTATTTTGCTCTGCAACAAAGATAATCCATAATATAATTACTATGTTAGATGTTATAAAAGGAGTTTTTATGGTAGATCCAGTAGATAAACCAAGCGAAATAGCTAATGCAAATGTATCAAAGATAGATGCAAATATACCAAAGGTAGAAAAAGAAAATATTATAGTTGTTACTGGTAAATTTGTAGGTCGATTTGTAAGAAATATAGCTGATAACTTAATATTAAGGCTTTATATTTTAGTAAAATATAGGTCTATGATGAAAGCTGATGATAATTTCCAAGTAGATCTTGCTGATAAATTTCCAACCATGCCTAAAATGGTACAAGGAAGTGTTTCAAGATTATATCCTAGAATAGATAAAGATTATAATTTAATAAGTACTCTTGTTGAAGTATCTGATTGCTTTAAAGATGCTTCAGTTGCAGTGCTTAAATATTTTGATGGTATAGAACAATTAAAATATATAGGGGGATCTACAGAAGAAAGAAAGCTCAAAGTAAGTAATTTGAATGATGGCGTTAGATTAAATCCTTATAACTTCACCGAAGCTTGTGAGAAAGCAGATACTCCTACGTTTAAAAAAATTTTAGAGATGACAAATAATTTAATAGAACAAAAAATATTATCTACAGATAGTATTACTCAAATGTTTCAAAGTGGTGGTGGTGTGAACTCTTATCTGCTTGAAGAAGGATTTCTCAATAGAGACATACCTAGTAATGAAAAAGTTAAAAACAATTTAGAAAAATTTAAACTATTATTAGATTTTTTATGGAGTTTAGATATCTCAGAAAAAAGCAAATTAGAAACCATAACTAGTTTGCATCGTGATATACATGATAATCCCTTAGTTACATGTTTTGCCAACCGTCGTAGTATGGGAGCTAAATATTATGATAAAATAAGTGAAATACGTAACTATTATTTTAACTTTATAGTTTCAAGGTTAGAAGTTATCAAAGATGAGGAGGCTAAAACATATCTTACTGATGGTTTACGAAATTTTTGTCTACAAATTACTGATAAGTTATTAGAGTTACCTAAAGTTTATCAACCATTCATAGATTTTATTATAAAAACTAATATTTTTAATAGTGGCGAAAAAGAAGAATGTATAAAAAATATTTGTATAACTGCTGAGCCTTCTTATTTTCATATTAGGCGTAAAGAAATGCTTAAATATTGCTTAGAAAAAGTTCGTACAAGCGAAATTTTAAATAAAAACCAAAAATTGGGTGTATTTAATCAGCTAACAACGACAATACCTATAGCATTAAAAGAAAATAATCTAGATTACCTAAAAGCATACATAGAAGAAGTATTACTTATTGCTAATACTATTGATGACTCTAATGATAAATTAGGACTATTTTGGAATAGCGAACTATCTAAACTAAGTGCAACAAACATGGAAGAAAACACATTCGATGAATATATACGAATCATAGAAGAAAACAAACATTTAAATGATAAGGATATTATATTGGATATGTTAAAACGTGAAAAATACTCTATGTATAATAAGCGTGTTTAAGTTACCAATACTGAACTAATGGTAATAAATATAATGTTTGTTTATCAAGATTAGTGCTATAAGAAGCTTGATAAATTAAACAAAGCACTAGACAATCTGTCTAAATATCAAATAGTAAAAATCTTAAAATCCCCGCAAGTAATAGGTTAATTAAAGCTTTTATCCTGCGTTAGTATTTCTTGATTTAGTCGACACTAAACCTGCGAAACACTGCCTTAGCTAAAAACTTATAATCACTTGCTGAAAACTCGCATTTCCAGCTGCCACCTGTATAAACACAAAGTTAATTTTATAATGTAGATAGACAAACTTAAAGTCACTAATTCAAAATTTTAAGACTAATATTTTTAGCAAAATTTATCTTCGTAAGCTATAACTATATTATAGCTCTTAAACATTTAGTAAGGGAGAGAAAAATGCCAAATGATGTTAGCAGCGATGGAAAACTAAGCGGATCTAATACACAGCGACAAAATGATGTGCAACAATCAAAATCAGAAAAAATAGAATAATCTAAGGGAAAACATGAGGGAAAGGGTGTTTCTAAGGAAGAAGTTCAACAAATAGTACCACAGAATTCTTTAACTTCTTTCGAAGCAGAAAGTAAAAGGGATGTGTCTATAATAGAAGACATACCCCAAGAACAAAAAACACATGACTTTATAGATAAAATAGCAGATATTAAAATTCATGGTGATGATCTAAGCTTTATAAAGCAAGCTAGTGCTGCTACTTTATTGTCATTTTCGTTAGCTACTATAGTTTGCTTAGGAGTATCTATTGCTCTAACTTTTTTGTGGCCTTTAGTTGTTCCACTTGCAGTTGCTGTAGTTTTATCTGGTGTTTTAATTAAATATCTATCTAGCTCTGGCAGTGACAGTGACAATGAGATAGCAGCTAGAATGATAATAAAAAACTTTACTGTAAGTATGCTAGAATCTTATCCTAATGAAAGCTATCAACAGGTATTAGATAAGTTAGAGGAACTTTCAACTTCAAAAGAATTTTATCAGCAAGTTAAGATATTTAAAGAAGAGTTAAACAATGTAATGAACCCTAAAAAGTTAAAGAGTAACTATCAAAATACAACTGACATGACACAAAAAATGTTCACTTTCATATTTGATTTTATTGAGAAAGGCATATCTCCAGATGAACAAACAACCTTCAAAGAAGCTAAAGAAAAGTATTTAAACAAACTATTAAAGACAGACAGTGCAAGTGAATTATTAAATAATATTATCCATGTAAATTCCACCTCAGAGCAGGATGATAGTGGAATGTTAGAACGTATAGCAAAACGAGATGAATTAACATCAATACGGGTAAAACAAAGGCAAACTGAGACTGCATTTTTTAAAGGAATTGAAGCATATATAAATAAAGAGAAAAATAACACCCTAAAATTATAACAAAGTTACTTTATGACTTTAACATAAGAAAAACATGAAGCTGCACAGAAGGATTATCCGCTCCTAGATGAAGAAACATCACTATAAAAGATAAGTAAGCTATATAAGATATTATCTAAAATGTTATTGTTGTTTAAGCCCTATAAAATAATTTAATAAATAATCTTACCTAATAAATATATTTAAACCATAATTATTGTATACAAATTTTAAATATTTCGTAAGGAGTAGCTAAATGTCAAATAATGTTGGAGGTCATGGAAGTAATGGCAAGATAGGTAAATATCAGCAACATGACCTGAAACAACAAGGATTATCTGAAGTAGAAGCAACTAAGTCTCAAGGAGAATCTCGGGGAAGGAGTGTTGCTAGACCATCTAAAGATCTAGATAGACTATTAGAAGATAAGCCGGCTGATCATAAAACAGGATTAAATAGAGTTGTCACTGCCGAAGAAAATAAAGGCCAAAAAATAGCTGAGTTTATGGATAAACTCACAGATACTAGCATACATAAAGCAGAGATGAATTTTGTAAAACACGCTAGTGCTACCACTTTATTATCATTTGCTCTAGCATCCATAGTTTGCTTAGGAGTGGCTCTTGCTCTAACTTTATTGTGGCCTTTAGTTGTTCCAGTTGCAGTAGCTGTAGTTTTATCCGGTGTTTTAATTACATATTTAGCTAGTTCTAATGATAAAAACGTAGGGACATTTCTGATAAAAGACTTTGCTACAAATTTACTGCAAGAACATCCAGATGAGAATTATCAGCAGGCATTAGATAGATTAATGGAACTTACAAATTCAAAAGAGTTTTCTCAGCAAGTTAAGCTATTTAGACAACAGTTACAAAATGTAAATGAGCATGTAGGTTCAGTCGATAGCGATGCAGAGTTAAGTAAACAGACACAAACACTATTAAATTTCATGTTTAATTTTATCGAGCAAGACTTAATTGAAGATAAAAAAACAGACTTCATAGAAATTAAAAAACAATATTTAGAAAAACTAATGCATAATAAAGAGATAAGCACAAATTTATTAGATAATATTTTGCTTAAAAACTCTACTGCAAAACAACTAAAAGACGACTCAAAATCTAATAAAACAGCATCAAGCTCATATTCACCAAGTGCAAATTATATGCGAGAAGCGTTTTATAATGGAATTAACTTATATCTCAGACAACATCAAATTAACACCAAAGATGTTAACATCAATGCTAGTCGCACAACAATAGAAGAAGATAAACCTGAATCTGCACTAGAATCTCAGCCACAAGAAATAACTAAACCTAGCATCAATATAACTCCAAGGAACACACCTAGAAAAGATAACCAAGCTATATTAGCAGACTTAGGCAATATGTTAGGAGTCAAGGCTAGTGATAATTCAATAGATGCAACTCCCAATAAAATAGCTACTTTTAAAGATACTCATGTTTATTTAGAAGATTTAGACACGGATCCAGATGAAATAGATTTTGATAGAATTAGGTATAAAAACAAAACTTATGAGACCCAAATATTAGAAAAATTAGCTAACCCTGACATTAATCACGAAGATGCAATTGATTTGTTAGTAGCAAGTATCTTAAAAGAGCAATCTGAGTATTGTTCTTTTATAGAAGATAAAGCAGAAAAAGTTACAACTTTAGAAGTTCTTTATAACCAAATTGCATTATTTAGAGAAGAATTACAAAGCCACAAATCAAAAAGCACAACAGGTAGGTGGCCAGTTGAACTATCTACTCAGTTTGCAGCAGTTTTAACTACTATATTCGGAGTTATAAAAGAAGATTTATCTGAGAAAGAGCAAGAAGAATTCACACAGTATGAAAAACAATATTTAAAACAACTAAAAGTCGATGCTGATATCGCTGATAATTTTTCAGCGATAGAAAAGGCGATAGCAAATATAAGTGAAAAAACCGAGGTTATAGGTGAATCAGAAATACAAGAGGAGACAAAAGAGCTGCCAAAAAGAGATCAAGCTAATGAAAAAAATTTCATAATATCTAGAAAACAACAGCAGGATAACTTTGTAAAAAAATGGAATTTGGTATTATCACCACCATATAATAAACAAGATGAACAAAATATTATGAGTGCTAATAAGTATTTACATAAAAGAGATTATTATAAAATCATAAAGATGATTAGAAAAAAACAAATTTTATCTAAGTATAAGATTCAAAATGATGAGAATTTGTTTTTCTTTTTTGCTCATTCCGATTCTTATGATAACAAAAAAAAAGCAGCAATTAAAACAGCTATAGATATATTAATAGCAAAAAACTTTGGGATAAACGCACAGAATTCAGATGGTGATACACCTTTAATGGTTGCTATAAAAACATCTAACTCTTATGTTACTGAAATACTGCTTGATAACAAAGCTGATATTACCATAAAAAACCATAACGGCGAAGATGCTTTATCACTTGCAAAAATGCACAACGATACTCAAATTCAAACAAAATTAGAACAAGTAATGACAAATCGTATTTGAAAACGATAAATTATGTTGTAGTAAGTATTAAGTATTTATCACAACATATTTAGATAAAAAAATACAAACAACAAACATTGTAATTAAAAATAAAGTTAATTGCACAAGCGGGTGGATATTAGTAATATATTTAAAAATATTGTTGATTATAACGAATAAATAAATAAAAAAAAGCAGAATGTAGTAGTAAAACATTAAGTTTTCCTTCGATTACACACTAGTTTTAATTTGGTTAGGTTAACATTTTTGAATGAACCGACACTAAATATGTAAAATACTACCTTGGCCACAAATTTGTAATTATTTTTTTGAATCAACTTTGCAACTACAGCTCTTACATACACCTTTTATTTGAAGTAAAAAAGTTATCTTGCTAAACTTATAGGTTTAATATTAAGGGTACAATATATAATGCTTTTATCAATAGCTTTTAAGTTATTAAAATTTAAGAGCTTAACATCTCTTGAGGTATTAGTGAATAAGGTAATAAAATCTAGATATTCTAACTGGCAAGATAGCTTTGGTTATGCTAATTATATTATTGAAGTACACTGCCAACAACCTAATAAAAAGTTTTTTATCGACCTTAACTCTAATGGAGTTTGTTTTAATAATAGTTTTTTATCGTCTCCAGATATATTAGTAACCTGTGATGGCGTTACACTGCTATCTGAAATACTAAAACTACGACAAGGGAATATATTAGAAAATATAAATTATGTTACTGATACAAAAACAAAAAATGAACTTAAACACATTTGGGGTAAAATACAGTGTAATAATTAGAACAATATATACACGTGGAAGATGGAAATGCTAGGTTTCAGGGCTAAGTAAAATGGTTTAATTCAAGGCAAAATACCGCAGGAATGCAAGTGCATTTCTAGGTGTTTTAACGATGAAGTAAATCTTTTTAATAGCCCCCGAAGGGCAAGGCTTCTAAGATTTTATCCTGCGTTAGTATTTCTTGATTTAGTCGAGACTAACACTGCCTTGGCTAAAAACTTATAATCACTTGCTGAAAACCCGCATTTCCATCTGCCACGTGTATATACACGTGGCAGATGCATAATAAAGTAAAATTAAAAGAATTAAGTAATATATTAAATTCTAATAAATTTACTACTATGCAAAAACTTATTAAAATACAGTTAAACCTTTGTACTAAGTATTGAAAAATATATGTTAAAAAAACGGTAGATAAAACAAATTTTTGATTTAAATCTTTAAACCAAATTTAATAGCTAAGGTTTTATTGTATGTATCAGATAAAGCTTTGTCATTATAATAACCATAACTGACTTTATAGATAAAATTATCAAAGTCACAAGATATATTAGCAGAGACACAAGAATTATAGCCTGTGTCTGATATTAAATTTGTATTATAACTAGCAACAATTTCAGGATTTAATCGAATATTAGTATTTTTTATATAAAAATTAGCACCCATGACCATTTCTGATCCAGCAAATAATTTAGATGAATGAATTTTACTTTTATTAGGAGACTGTGAAATTTGTTCAGATACGCCTTCTGCAGTAAGACAAAGTTTAGGTTGTATATAAAAGCTAGAAAATATTGTAAATTCTGTTCCTAGCTTAGCAACAGCATTTGCTTTGTTTTGTTGATCACAATATAAAAAATTAACTTCTGTTTGTGTGAAATAATTATTATTGTGAATGTCTAAAGCGAAATTTAACGCAGTTTTTTTACTTTCAAAAATATAATCTTCTCTATAAAAAGCTAATAATCTGCCATATTCGGCTGTTAATTTCATTTTATCGGTAACAAAGCTTTCAAAGCCCATTTTTAAAAACAGTGATGCATCTTTGTTTTTTATAGGCTGATACTCAAAAGCTGTATATATATTAGGTTTGAAATTTTGATTAGTATTACAAAAAGCTATTGATGTAGCAGTTATATTAATAACAAAGAGTATAAAGGGTAAGATAAAATTTATTTTAAAACTATTAAATAGTCTGTAAATGATCATAGTACATCCGTGTAAATAGGTGATTTATTAAGTTGATGAATGATAGCATATCAGTATTAATTTACCAATATACTTTAGCAGATATTTTTTAGTCTGTTAGGTAAGATAAATAACTTTCAATTAATAGTTAATAGTTAACTTATATTAACGATTATATATACACGTGGCAGATGGAAATGCTAGGTTTCAGGGCTAAGTAAAATGGTTTAATTCAAGGCAAAATACCGCAGGAATGCAAGTGCATTTCTAGGTGTTTTAACGATGAAGTAAATCTTTTTAATAGCCCCCGAAGGGCAAGGCTTCTAAGATTTTATCCTGCGTTAGTATTTCTTGATTTAGTCGACACTAAACCCGCGAAACACTGCCTTGGCTAAAAACTTATAATCACTTGCTGAAAACCCGC
>CAKMZJ010000029.1 GCA_929200395.1 Candidatus Gorgonimonas eunicellae
AAAAACTTATAATCACTTGCTGAAAACCCGCATTTCCAACTGCCACGTGTATAGTTATAACCTTTCTCTTATAAATAGAGGAAATATTACCTTTTGGATTGATGAAAATATTGCAAGACAGTGGCATTCTAGTGCAGATCCTAATAAAAGAGGCAAACAATATATCTTTTCTGATTTAGCTATTGAAACAGTACTTAATATCAAAAATATATTAAATCTTCCATTGAGAACTTTAGAAGTCATCTGTTGAATATAACAAAGATTTGCCTACTTTTGATAAATTTTAATATCAACGCACTTTTGGTAAAATAATAGTGAGTAAATCATCAAATATTTTTTTACCAGTTTGATCAGCTTCAACCTTTATTAGGCCATAGTGAATTAAATTATCAATAGTTAATCCAGGAACACTATTTCCACCATTATGTGACGACAAATATTGCTTAGTCTTATAATAAAGACAATCATTAAACATATTAACAGCATAATTGTCATTAATTAATACTTGTATTGGATTATCTAGCTCGTCATCTGTAGGCATGCCTAAACGCTTTTCTGAATAATTAAAACAGTGTATATCTAAATCGGTACCTGATGCATTTGGCAGAAAATACATTGAACATAGTAAAAAAGAATTAAAAGAAATTTTAATTCCTGTTTTTCCAAGTTTTAGAAACTGTTGTTGTTGGTTTTTAGATAACTCAAATTCTTTAAAACGTATAGTGTATAATTTAGAAAGCTTCTCTGGAGTGCTTCCATGATAAACTCCTGTTCTAAATCTAATATTTTGTCCGTCACCACAGCTACTTCTAGGTGTACTAAAAGAATTAGCACCATTTTTGTCAGCGGTAATTAGTAAATTACCATTACTATAATGTACGCGAGTTTGATCTTCAAAATATTCATCTTCATAAGGCTCAACGTGTCGTTTTAGTAGCTTAATAAAGTTATCTTTTTCTTCTGCATTAGGTTTTATTTCTTCAACTAATGTATTTGTTATGTCTATCTCAGGTTTTATATCCTGCTGCATAGACTCATGCATAATATCATCAATAATCATCTGTTCTTCTAATTTATATTGATTTGAAATACTATCATTTTTATTATTTGGATTGGCTTGATATAAATTTTTAATATCTTCAATATATTTTTGTGCATCAACGGCTGAAGATATTTTATTTGCAGTTAAAAAAGGTTTAAGAGCTTTTAGTAATGAATCTTGTTTTTCATCTTGGCAGCAAGCTATTATATCAACTAAGCGGTCATAAATACTTGTGTCAGGGTCTTGTTCTTTTTTATAGCTAGATACTATTGCTAGCATTTTTAGTTTTTGTGCATTAATTTGATTAATTTTATTTTCTATATCATTTTTTTTAAATATTTCAACAATTTTTTGACCAAGGTTTACCTTATTTGCACTAGCGGTATCATTTGTTTGATTTGCTATTAATGTGTTGTTTTGATCTGTGTTAGCACTATCTAAGTTTAACATAGTGAGCCTTATAAATAATTAATAAAATGTTTTTAATCTTAAGCAAACAATATAAGAATACTAAGATTGCTAATTTAGATTAATTTTTTAAGGTTTAGTTCAGTTTTTTTACTCAGAAGACAATATATAATGGTATAATTTTTTGCACTTCATTATTTTATGCTTAATCATATGGCACATAAAAATATATCTTTGATTAACAATTAAAAATTACTAAGAAAAACGTATTTTAATATTTATATTCTGTTACAAAGGTGTTTTATTTGCTATATTTTCTACTATAAGAAGTTTTATCTATGAGTTATAACTACAAGCGCATAAGCAATCTAACTTTATTAGGAATTCAAGCATGAAATATATAAGTATAAAAGGAGCTAAAACCCATAATTTAAAAAATATTGATTTAGATATACCGCGTAATAAATTTATTGTTTTGACTGGCCTATCTGGATCCGGTAAATCTTCTCTTGCATTTGATACCCTTTATGCTGAAGGCCAACGTCGATATGTCGAATCTTTATCTACTTATGCACGCCAGTTTTTATCTCTAATGGAAAAACCCGATGTTGAGCACATTTATGGTCTATCTCCAGCTATATCTATTGATCAAAAAACTACTTCTTATAACCCAAGATCTACAGTAGGTACAGTTACAGAAATTTACGATTATATAAGATTGTTATATGCTCGAGTTGGCACACCATTGTGTCCAGAACATAAGCACCAATTATCTGCTTTATCCGTAGAGCAAATTACCGATCAGATTTTAAAAATAAAAAACGATACTGCGGTTATGTTATTAGCTCCCATAGTAAAAAATAGCAAAGGCGCTCATGCAGTCAAGCTACAACAGTTGAAAATGCAAGGATTTATCCGCATACGAATTGATGGTACGGTTACTGAAATTGACGATGTAGAAACAATAAGTGACAATAAAAAACATAATATAGAAGTAGTTGTTGATAGGTTTAAAGTCAGCGATAATATTCGCCAGCGGCTTGCTGAATCAATTGAAGCTGCAACTGCTATAGGTAATGGTATTGTACTTTTGAGTTATCTTAATAATAATACAGATGATATACTTTTTTCCACTAAATTTTCATGCCCAGTTTGTAACTTTAGCATGCCAGATCTTGACCCTAAATTATTTTCTTTTAATAGTCCTGTAGGAGCTTGTTCAACTTGCAATGGCTTAGGAATTAGGCAGTTTTTCGATGAAGAATTAATAATTCCAGATAACAATAAAACTTTAGCGCAAGGTGCTATTATTGGCTGGGGGAAGAATCATTTATACTACTTTCAACTCATTATTGCTGTAGCTAAGCATTATAAGTTTTCTGTAGACACGCCATTCAAATCTCTGAGTAGAGAGCATCAACAAATTTTATTACATGGCTCTGCGAACGAAAAAATAAAATTTGAATTTATTGACTATAGAAATATTAAACAAAAAAAATTACAGTCTTTTGAAGGTGTTATTCCAAATTTAGAACGTAGATATAAAGACGCCGAATACGATTCAGTTAGAAAACAAACAAATAAATTTATAAATAAAAAAACTTGTGATAGCTGCAATGGTTCAAGGTTATGCAAAGAAGCCTCAAATGTCTTTATTGGAAAAAAAAATATATCTGATCTTACAGCTAAACCGATTGAAGTGCTATTAAAAGATTTAACTTCACTATCATTAACTGGGCATAAAAAAGAAATCTCTAAAGTAATTTTAAAAGAAATAGCTACTAGATTAGAATTTTTAGTAAATGTAGGCTTAAAATATTTATCGCTATCTCGTAGTGCTAGCACTCTATCTGGTGGAGAAGCACAACGTATTAAACTTGCTAGTCAAATAGGTGCTGGTTTAGTAGGCGTAATGTACGTTTTAGATGAACCAAGCATTGGCTTACATCAAGCTGACAATCAAAAATTAATTAACTCTTTACAAAAAATAAAAGATTTAGGTAATACTGTTATCGTCGTTGAACACGACAAAGAGACTATAGAAATAGCAGATTATATTGTAGATATTGGTCCAGGAGCAGGTAGACATGGCGGAGAAATAGTCGCTACCGGAACTGCTAAACAGATAATGAAAGTAGAAAAATCTATAACAGGCCAATATCTTAGCGGTAAAAAAACTATTGTCACCCCTAAAACTAGACGCAAAATCGATCCCAATCAAATAATTAAAATAACTAACTGTAACGGTAATAACCTTAAATCTGTAGATTTTGAATTGCCTGCTGGATTATTTACCTGCATTACGGGTATATCTGGCTCTGGTAAATCTACCTTAATAAATGGCACTTTATATCCTGTAGCTAATCATATTCTCAATAGATCAAAAGAAATTTCTAGCTATCCTTATTCCAAAGTTATTGGCTTTGACCTGCTAGAAAAGTGTATTAATATCGATCAAAGCCCTATAGGAAGAACACCTAGATCCAATCCTGCAACCTATACTGGAATTTTCACTATAATAAGAGAATTATTTGCTAATACCAATGAGGCAAAGTCTAGAGGATACAAAATAGGAAGATTTAGCTTTAATGTTGCAGGTGGAAGATGCGAGTCCTGTCAGGGTGATGGCGAAATAAAAGTTGAAATGCACTTTTTACCTGATATTTACGTCCCATGTAATCAGTGTAATGCTAAAAGATATAATCGAGAAACATTAGATATAAAATATAAAGGTAAAAATATTTATGAAGTATTAGAAATGACAGTAGAAGAAGCCTTAGAGTTTTTTACTGCGGTACCTAGTATTCATAAAAAACTACAAACGATGATTGACGTAGGTTTATCTTATATGCATTTAGGGCAAAATGCTGTCACACTTTCAGGCGGTGAAGCTCAGAGATTAAAACTATCTAAAGAATTAGCAAGGCGAGATACAAGCAATACATTATATATATTAGACGAACCAACTACTGGATTACATTTTGAAGATATTAGACAATTATTAGAAGTGCTTAAAAAACTTAATGACCTCGGAAATACCATAGTTGTTATTGAGCATAATCTTGATGTTATTAAAACCGCTGATTGGATTATTGATTTAGGCCCAGAAGGAGGAGAAGGTGGTGGGGAAATTATAGCAACAGGAACACCCGAAGCAATTGCTAAAAATAAAAAATCTAAAACTGGTTGGTTTTTAGCAGAACATTTAAATTAAACATATAAAAAACTCCTTCTACTATGTAGAAGGAGTTGCATCAATAAGATGAACAGGCGCTTACATCATTCCGCCCATTCCTCCCATGCCGCCCATGCCACCGCTCATATCTGGAGCAGATGGGGCTTTAGTTTCAGGTTCATCTGCAACCATTGCTTCTGTTGTGATCATTAAACCAGCAACTGAAGCAGCAGCTTGTAATGCAGATCTGGTTACTTTAGCAGGATCAAGAATACCCATTTCAATCATATCACCATATTCGCCAGTTGCAGCATTGTAACCAAAGTTACCTTTTCCTGATCTTACTTTGTCAACAACTACTGAGCTTTCATCACCTGAGTTTGCAGAAATTTGACGTATAGGCTCTTGTAAAGCACGAAGAATTAATTCAACACCAGCTTGTTGATCGGCATTTTCAGTGGTAATTTCAAGACCTTCAAGGGTTCTTAGTAAGGCTACACCACCACCAGCTACAACGCCTTCTTCTACAGCAGCTCTAGTTGCGTGTAGAGCGTCTTCTACTCTGGCTTTCTTTTCTTTCATTTCAACTTCAGTAGCAGCACCTACTTTAACCACTGCAACTCCGCCAGCTAGTTTAGCAACACGCTCTTGTAGTTTTTCTTTGTCGTAATCAGAACTTGAATTTTTGATTTCTGTTCTAATTTGCTCAACACGAATGTTGATATCGTTTTTGTTTCCAGAACCATCTACTATAGTAGTGTCATCTTTAGTTAACTGAATTCTTTTTGCTGATCCTAGCTCGTCAAGAGTTACGCTGTCTAGTGATAAACCAACTTCTTCAGAAATTACAGTACCATTAGTAAGAACTGCTATATCTTGAAGCATCTCTTTACGACGTCCGCCAAAACCTGGAGCTTTAACAGCACAAACTTTAACTATACCACGTAAATTATTTACTACTAATGTAGCAAGTGCTTCGCCTTCGATATCTTCAGCAATAATTAGAAGGGATCTGCTTGATTTAGCTACATTTTCTAAAATTGAAAGCAAGTCACGGAAATTAGAGATTTTTTTATCAACTAATAAAATGTAAGGATTTTCAAGTTCTGTAGTCATTCTATCGTGGTTAGTGATAAAATGTGGAGATAAATAACCACGATCAAATTGCATGCCTTCAACAACACTTAGTTCATTTTCTAAGCTATTGCCTTCTTCCACAGTAATTACGCCTTCTTTGCCAACTTTGCTCATTGCTTCAGCGATTATTTCACCAATTTGCTTATCAGAATTAGCAGATATAGTACCAACTTGAGCAATTGATTCGTTATCTGAGCAAGGAACGGCCATTGCTTGTAATTTTTTTACTATTTCAATAACGCTTTTATCTATCCCACGTTTTAAATCCATAGGATTCATGCCAGCAGCAACATACTTTAAACCTTCGTTTAAAATAGCTTGTGCTAAAACAGTAGCTGTAGTTGTTCCATCACCAGCTTGATCGTTAGCTTGAGATGCAACTTCTTTAACTAGTTGAGCTCCCATATTTTGGAATTTATCTAGTAATTCTATTTCTTTAGCTACAGAAACACCATCTTTGGTTATAGTAGGAGCACCAAAAGATTTTTCTAATAATACATTACGACCTTTAGGTCCTAAGGTAGCTTTTACCGCATCTGATAAAACATTAACACCTTCAAGCATTAATTTTCTGGCGTTATCACCAAATTTTACTTTTTTCGCAGCCATTATACTGTTCCTAAATTTAATACATTAAAATAGTTTATTAACTAATGATTATATTACTGTTAAAAATTAATCTTCTACAACGGCGTAAATATCTTTTTCTGATATAATTAGCAATTCTTCTCCATCTACTGTAATAGAGTTAGAATCTGCATATTTACCAAAAATAACTTTTTGACCTTTTTGTACGTTTACTTCACGAACACTGCCGTCTTTATTTAAAGCGCCAGGACCTACTGATATTACAATACCTTGATTTGGCTTTTCTGATCCAGATCCTGGAAGCACTATTCCACCAGCAGAAGTTTTTTGCTCTTCTTCTCTTTTAACAATAACATTGTCTAGTAAAGGACGAATATTTTTCATCTATTATCTCCATAAATGCTTTAATTTATATAGCTATCTTTGACCGCTAGTCACAAAGCACTCAAGTATATACAAAATACATAAATCTATAATATAAATAATGTTAATATAATAGACTTATAAAAAATAAAACCAAAAGCACAGGAGTTGCGGTTAAAATCTCTAATGCATTAGCTATAACAGCGGAAAATGTACTTTTAGGTTTTTATCTAACTGTGGGTTGGAGGTTAAATTTTCAAGGGGGGGACATTAATTTATTTATCTGCAGATTGATATACAAACAGTTGATAAAAGCATGTTATGACCTATCCATATTAAGCATCTACCCTGACTACCAACTCTAAATTAACCCCTGTTAGAATCTAGCTGTGACATAGGCTAACAAATTTACCATATTAAAGCAAAAAATCTATAAAATAATTTTAGTTAGAATAAACCATTGACACATTTTGTCTTTAAGGTGAACTAAAAAAGATAATATCTTGTATAGGACAGGTAAAACATAACAAATTTTCATGTCTTTAAAATTATGCTTTGCAACGTTTATACGCCTTTATCTCTGTAAAATAGTATTAATGTATCAGTATGATCTATTAAAATATTAAAGCTATAATTAAAATATTAGCTTTACTACAAATTATAATTAATTATAATTTTCACTCACAGCGACATTTCATATTAATCTAATTTATCAAACAATTTAAAGTTAAAGGTTAAAGGGAACTAGATGACGTGCGACACAACGACAATTTTGAAAACAAGTTTCGATTTAATAGCTCCTCTATCAGGAAAAATATACCCTATAGAAAAATCTGCTGATCAAGTATTTGCACAAAAAATAATTGGAGATGGCTTTATAGTAGAGCCTAGTGACAACTGCGTTGTTGCTCCTTGCGATGGCACAATAACACAATTACACAGAGCAAAACATGCTATAGCGATAAAAACTAATCAAAATGTAGAAGTTCTAATTCATATAGGGATAGATACGGTAAAGTTAAATGGTAAAGGTTTTGAAGATAAAGTAGCATTAAAAGATAAGGTTAAATTAGGTCAGCCATTAATTTATTTTGACCCTGATGAAATTAGTAAGCATGCCAATCTACAGACTGTCATTATAATAACTACAGGGCAAACCGGAAATATAATCAATAAAGAAGGTTCAGAGGTAGAGGCAGGTAAAACCAAAGCGTTTACTATACATAGCAATGACACTGCTAAAACACCTGAAGCAACTACATCTAAGACAAACACACAAGAATCACGAGAGATAACTTTATTAAATCCTCAAGGGTTACATGCCCGACCAGCGGCCCAACTTATACAATCAGTAAAATCATATGATGCTGATATAACTATAGTTAATAATGACAATAATAAAACAGCACCCATAAAAAGCTTAACAGCGCTTTTAGAGCTAAACACAAAGTGCGGCAGCAAGTTAACATTTAATGTGCAAGCAGAAAACCCTACACAAGTACTTGATGCACTAGAGCAAGCTATATCAAGCGGGCTAGGAGAACAAGTAGAAACTTTGCAGACTGCTTATAGTTATCAAGATGAGAAACCTTTAATAAACTGGGGAGAGACTGATGATTCTCATATAGTGGGTATCTCTGCAGCACGAGGCATAGTCACTGGGACTGTATTGCATCAATATCATAGCTTTCCCGACCTACCAGAAAAAGGCGAAGGTATCGAGGAAGAATTAGGGCAATTAACTTACGGAATAAAAAAGGCTCAAAGTAGTCTAGAAGAGCTAATAAAAAAACTAAAAAGCGATGCATCTTCTTCACATGAAGATGTATTTATTGCACATCAAGAATTGTTGAACGATCCAATCCTTATTAATGCCGCTGAAGGCTTAATAAAACAAGGAAAATCAGCTATGTGGTCTTGGCATAGCTGTTACCTTGATAAAGCTAAAGAATTAAGAAACTTAAATAATCCACTATTAGCCGCTCGTGCAGATGATATCGAAGATGTTGGCTCAAGGGTATTGCGATCACTCATAGGAATACCCACTTCTACAGACGAACTTCCAGAAAATACTGTGTTATTTCTAGATAGCATAACACCATCTGAAATCGTATCCTTAGATACAAGTAAAATAGTAGCTATTTGCACCGTAAAAGGTGGAGCAACCTCACATGCTGCTATATTAGCTAGCTCATTAAATATTCCGTATATAGCTTCTGCTGGTAATAACATCAGAGAAGTAAAAACTGGTACTGAAATTATCGTCGATGCAAACAAAGGGATAATTAACATAGCACCAACCGCTCAACAGCTAAAAGACTTATTAACCTACAAGAATCAGCTTATTGAAATAAATAAAAAAATAACAGAAAACAAGAACGACCCAGCGGTAACTACAGATGGCACCCGTGTCTTAATAGCTGCAAATATAGCTGATGCCGAAGATGTCGCACAGGCAAAAAACTTAGGTGCCGATGGCATAGGCCTAACTAGATCAGAATTTATCTTCATGAATAGAATGTCTGCTCCAACAGTTGAGGAGCAAGAAACTACTTATAAGAAAATTCTTGAAACAATGGGGGGTAACCACCCAATCGTAATCAGAACTTTAGACGCAGGTGGAGATAAGCCTATTTCTTATCTGCCTATAGACAAAGAAGATAACCCGTTTTTAGGGGAACGCGGTATTAGAATTGGTATTTTACGTCCAAGCATCTTAAGAGACCAGATTAAAGCATTGCTTAAAGCAGCTACAAATAATCTTAATATAATGCTTCCTATGGTAAGCTCAATATTAGAACTTAGAGCGGTTAAACAATTAATCGAAGAAGAAAATAATAAATTACAACAAGATACCGGCAAAAAAATTAAAGTTGGTATTGGCATTATGGTCGAAGTACCATCAGTTGCTATTATTGCTGATCAATTTGCTCAAGAAGTAGACTTCTTTTCAATAGGTTCCAACGATTTAATTCAATATACCTTAGCGGTAGATAGGGGGCATGCCAAACTTGGAAAATGGGTTGACGGCCTAGATCCAGCAGTATTGAATTTAATAAATACAACCATAACAGCAGCTAAAAAACATGGTAAATGGGTTGGTGTCTGTGGCGGCATGGCAGCAGATGCCGCAGCTGTGCCTATTTTAGTTGGTCTTGGTATTGATGAGTTATCTATGTCAGCACATAATATTCCTATGATAAAACAGCAAATACGTGAATTAAATTTTTCAGCTTGTAAAAAAATTGCAGAACAAGCATTAACTATGCAACATGCAAAACAAGTTAGAGATCTAATAGAAACTAGCAGCTTAACATAGGTTAGTAATTATATAATATGATTTTTTTAATTTATTATTTGTAATATTGTAAATAATAGCTTACAATACCGTGTCATATTTATATAGAATTGCTGTTATTAGGCAGTATTTGGGTAAAAACATAACTTAAAGGTTATACATTCCATAATAATTTCTTACTGTTTTATAAGAAACTATTGATTTTTATCAAAAATTTGCTTAAAATCTACCAATTAAATTATTTAATACAATTAATAGCATGTAGTGGGCCACACTTTAAATATATAGTTTAAATAAAGCGTGGTTATTAAAACTACTACTAGTAACTTTGAGTAAGGAAATAGTACATGGTAATAATACGATTATCTCGTAGCGGAGCTAAGAAAAACCCTTATTATCGCATTCGTGTTGCTGATAGCCGTAACGCTAACAGTGGTAGTTTTATCGATAGCCTAGGTTTTTTTAACCCACTGGCACGTGGAAAAGAAGAAAAAATTCGCATAGATTTACCTCTTTTAGACAAATGGCTTAAAAATGGTGCGCAGATTACTCCAAGAGTAAAAACTATCATCAAGCAATACAAGAGTCAGCAAGTTGCAACTCCTGTTGCGTCTTAATTAGCTAAAGTAGGCAAATTTATCCTGTGTCATTAGCTAAAAATAATAAGGTTATTGTTCTTGGTTTTATAAAGTCTGCTTTTGGTGTTAAGGGTTGGGTAAAAGTTAAATCCTTTACAAGCCCCGAAACTAATATTTTACAATATCCTATATGGAACCTTAAAAAAAAGGGTGTAATTTCAAAAGTTTCAGTAGAAAAAAAGACAGAGCATCAGGCATCAATTGCTGTTAAATTGCAAAACTGCAATGATAGAGATCAAGCACTTTTATATTCTGGGTCTGAAATATTTGTTTATGAGCATGATCTTCCTAATTTAGAAGAAGACTACGTTTACTACCATCAGTTAGAGGGATTAAAGGTCTACCATCTTAAATTAGAAGATAGTAACCTTCTTGGCGTTGTTAGCCATATGTTTGACACCGCCGCAAATCAGGTGATTGTTACCAAGCCAACTGCTGATAGCTTAGATGAAAAAGAACGCCTTATTCCTTGGTTGACGGATCAAGTTATCATCAATATAGATTTAAATAATAAAGTATTGATTGTTGACTGGGATCCAGATTTTTAACATATATGAAAACAAACCAAGACAACAAAAGCATTAGCTTCAGTCTAGTTAGTATAATGCCAGGAATGTTCGATGCAATTACCAATTACGGTGTTATTGGTAGGGCTGTTAATAATGGAATTATTAACCTAAGCCTTTGGAATCCTCGAGATTATACTACTGATAAAAACTCAACTGTAGATGATCGCCCTTATGGCGGTGGTCCAGGCATGGTAATGAAAGCTGAACCTGTTAGAAAAGCAATTGCTGATGCTAAATCAGCAGCTAAAGGTAAATCTAAAGTTATTATGTTAACTCCACAAGGCGAGTTATTAACACAAAAAATAGTCGAAGATTTAGCTACTAACGATCATTTAGTTCTGGTTTCTGGAAGATACGAAGGGATTGACCATAGAATACAGGCTGATATAGATGCTAGCATTTCTATCGGAGACTATATATTAAGTGGTGGTGAGTTACCATCGATGGTTGTTATCGATTCTGTTTCTAGGTTAATAACTGGAACTTTAGGAGATGAATCTTCAGCAGTTTATGAGTCATTTTCTTCTGGATTGCTAGATTATCCGCATTATACTCGCCCTGAAAACTTCTGCGGCGATAAAGTGCCTGAGGTTTTATTATCTGGAGACCATCAAAAAATAGCCAGATGGAGAGCACAGCAATCATTAGGTTTAACTTGGCTACTACGCCCAGATTTACTAGAAAAAATTGAGCTATCAACAGAAGATCAGCTATTATTAGAAGGTTTTATTAGCAATTACCAAAAAACACAAAATTGCAATTAATCGGTTTTATTGTGTATATACACGTAATTAAATAAATTAGGAAGATATATTATGAGCAAAAATAAACTAATCGAAGCGATCGAACAAGATCAAATGGTTGGAAAAGAGCTACCTGAATTTAAAGCTGGTGATACAGTTGTAGTACAGGTAAAAGTTACTGAAGGTTCACGAGAAAGATTACAGGCATTTGAAGGCTTAGTAATTGCTAAAAAGAATCGTGGCTTAAATTCATCTTTTACTGTACGTAAAATATCTAATGGTATTGGCGTTGAAAGAACCTTTCAAACCTACTCTCCTCTAAATAGCTCTATAACAGTTAAAAGACGTGGAGACGTTCGCAAAGCAAAACTTTACTACATAAGAAACTTAAGCGGAAAAGCTGCAAGAATTAAAGAAAAACTAGCTACAAAGAGCGCAAACTAGTTTTATTTTATATTTCTTTCCATGATGTAAAAAGTTGTATAGCACACCTTATGCTTTAAGATGCGTTATACAATTTAAAAGGAAATTAAATTAATTTCCATAAACCACTATCTTACTTATCGTTATTTAAGATTAACTAAGATAACCTTTCATTTAGCCTTATCAACTCTTTTCTTTCTGCTACGTTTTTCTTAACTTTAAGTGAATATTCAATTTTATTAGCTAACTCAACCTTGCTCATTGATGGTATTATCTTAGTTTAAATCATTATTTAAAATAAAGCTTTAACAATATCTAATAAAGTCATATTTAGCGCTAAATTCTATAGTTGCAAAACAATAAATTTTGTGTTAAAATAGCACATATTATAACAACAATATAAGCTGGCATTACCCTATTTATTAATTTTTACGATTACTAAAATCATACTTTATAACCTTAACATTATATTTATTAAAAATAACAGTATATATTTAATAACTTATACACGGAGTAAAGTTAAGATGTCAAACGTACAAAATAACACAAATTCAACTAGGATTTATCTAGGACTTAATTGCCATCAACACTTATCTAATCAAAGTCAGCTATCTAATTCTGGTACAGAACAAGCAAATCCTGAACAAGTTAAAGCACAGATCAAAGAGGCTGAGTCAAAGAATAACATAGGAAATGTACCATCTACAGAAAGACAGGTAACCATCCCCAATTCAGAATGCATACTATGCAAAACTTCCCCATCAGAAATTTCACAAAAATATGAGCTATCTACATCAAAAAAAATCATTAATAAACTGCAAGAAATTTTTGCTCAATTAGGAGCTGGACTTGCACTAACTGGTGCAACATTAGGCTTTATACTCTATATTGCGCTAATGGTATTTTCATTAGCTACTGGAGTAGTAGCAACGACAACGACGGGCATCACATTAGCTATGTGTCTCCCCATAGGAACAATGGTTGCTTTTGGGCTAGTCGGAATGATTTTCTCATGTACTGCTAACTATCTTGAAGATTTAGACGAGCGAAATCATTTACAGCATTGGCAAAACTTACAAGCAAATTCATTTGCATATTCAATGCTTAAATTTATGGAAAGTCTAGCAGAAAAAGACAAAGAACTTAAAGAGTTATTATCAGACGGAATGACTGAGCAAGGTCTAAAAAACATACTAGATATAAATAACATCACAAAGCAAAGATATCTAGTGATAAAACAAAAAAATCACTTATGCGATCAGTTAAATGAAATTAACGAAATACAGAACAACTTTAAGAGTCTTGAAGCAATAACTGAAGAAGAAAGAGACACATTAAAGCGGATAATGCAAGATAAACTTTACAAAGAAATGCAAGATAAAATTAAGGGATCTGAACAACAAAAAGTCAGAGCAAAAAACGATATTATTATAGCACAACAACAAATATTAGTAGCACAAAACGACCTTAATATTGCTGTAAGTGAGCTATTAATCTCGTTAATTGATAATATTTGTGCAAATTTTGCAGAAAACAAAGACGATCAAGAAAAAATAAAGGCATCTTTTTTAAACTCTTGCAAAAACAACCAAGATGACTTTAAACTTACATTAACAAATATAATTAACACATGCTTGAAAATAGAAACAAATCGGCGCAACTTTAAAGTAAATCCGAAAATAATCACCTCTATCGATGATGCTGTTAATAACACCATTTCTAAGCTGTATGGAATATCAAATGATACAGTACACATAACTGATGCTAATACAGCAGAAAATACTACTAGCTAAAGCTAACCTGCTGGTATGGCTAAAAATGGTCTGATTCCTTGTTAAACTACACCGAATTAGACTATCTTCTAGTATTTTCATATGACGCAACTTAAGAAAGGAGTAAAGTTAATATGGAACATATACAAAACAATAAAAATTTATATTACTTTCATACAGGAGCTGCCTGTCCTGTACATAGCTCTAACCAAAATCAGCCATCTAATTCTAATATTCTACAAGTAAACCCTGAGAAAGTTAGCACATATACCTATAAGACTGAATCACATGGCGATCAAGTAGAAAATAAGCGAACAGAAGAGCGGCAAGTAGCTATCGCCGATACAAACTGCATTTTGTGTAAAACTTCAACAGCCGAAATAATAAAAGCATATGATAACTCTGCATCAAAAAAAGCATTTCTAATTTTGAAAGTTGCTGCTATTAGTATAACAACTACTTTTTTAGCTGCTACTATAGTAGCCCTTATACCTACTATACTTGGAACGTTTATCATGCCTTCCCTAATGGTAGGAGGAAGTTTAGCTGCTGTCTCACTATTTTTTGGCCTTACAGCCACTATTTTGACAATATTAGAACATCGAACCTATTCACATCACTTATCTTATTTAAGAGCTAATTTATTAATAAACCCAATGCTTAGCTTTATGAGAAATTTAGCAGAACAAGATGAGGAGCTTAACAGGCTATTATCAGCTGGAATGACTGACCAAAATATACAAAAAATAGCAGATAATATAACAGAGCAACAAGATGCACTAATAAAACAATATAAAGATTTATGCACTCAATTAATTAATATTAGCAATCTAAATAAAAAACCTGAAGCTGCTGAGGCAATAGCCAGTGTAAACCCAGAAATAGAAGAGAAGCTAATGCAAGCTAAACTTATTGAAGCTGAACAACAAAAAATAGCAGCAGAAGATAAATTTTATCTTGCTACAAATGAGCTATTATGTTCATTAATTAATAATATTTGCGCAAATTTTGCAACCGATAAAAACACTCAAGAGAAAATAAACACATCTTTCTTAGAATCTTTTCAACACAACCCTGATGGTTGCACAGCGACATTCGTAAAGATAGTTAATAAATGCTTGAATATAAA
The DNA here is from genome assembly GCA_929200395.1 of Candidatus Gorgonimonas eunicellae. Taxonomy (GTDB): domain Bacteria; phylum Pseudomonadota; class Gammaproteobacteria; order Pseudomonadales; family Endozoicomonadaceae; genus CAKMZJ01. The sequence continues at coordinate 15,286 of CAKMZJ010000029.1, forward strand.
TAATGGTTTTTCTAGTATAGCTTCAGACATCACAAGTGCTGTCAAAAGTGCTACTAATAGCACCTTTGATGATCTATCAATCGCATAGAAGTACGGGAAATATTAAACCATATTTACTCTTAAAGGGGTTGCATAGATAGCACCTGGAAAGCTGATTAAACTTAGAGCATTATTTCTACCTGCCTGTATATAAACGTTCTGTTGTTTTAGCAGGATATTTTGAATACTACCTTCAGAGTTTTTTAATTATTTAAATTAAATACTAAAAAAATATTGACATCAATAACGAATATAGTATTATAGCACTCATTGGGTGATTAGCTCAGCTGGGAGAGCGTCTGCTTTACACGCAGAATGTCGGCGGTTCGATCCCGTCATCACCCACCACTTGTTATTTTGCGACAAAGTATCTCGGACCGGTAGTTCAGCTGGTTAGAATGCCGGCCTGTCACGCCGGAGGTCGCGGGTTCGAATCCCGTCCGGTCCGCCAGTTATAACAGCATTACAAGTGCTTAACATAATTTTTAGTGTTATATCTTATTGCCATTTTATCATTCTATTAAGTTTTTTGTAAAATCAACACACACCTTAAACTATTCATTTCATTTTACTATTATACGCTATACGCCTACATATATATCTATTCTCGCTTTTGTTAAGATCTTTTTAATAACTCTACTATTTTCTCTAGTTTTAAAAACCACAAATACAACAACTAACTATTTATCATGTAAATTTATAAAATAAAGTTAATATTGTTTGATTTATTTTGTTTATGTATGTATAATCTTTTAATTTGCATCGCTTGATAGCTAATTAAAGTAAATTTAATTGATAAAAAGGTGTAAAAATTAGTAGCTTGTTATTTTAATAGCAAGAACCACCATTGCGACTTTAATTTTAAAATTAAGCTAAGGTTTTATTTTGCGTGGTGTCCGCTTCTATATTGTTTAAAATTATAACGTTTAGAAGCAGGTTAAATGTTTTGTACTATAGTGGAGATGATTGATGGCTCGTATTGGTGGAGTCAATATTCCTGACAGCAAGCATGCAGTTATTGCTTTGACCTATATTTTTGGTATTGGCAAAACTACAGCACAGAAAGCATGCCTTGATGCAGGGGTAGAAAGCACAAAAAAAATTGTAAATCTAAGTAGCGAAGAACTAGAATCTCTTAGGAGTGTAGTAGCTGCCCTAAATATAGAGGGAGATTTACGACGCGAAAACAGCATGAGCATCAAAAGATTGATGGATTTAGGCTGTTATCGTGGAATTAGACATAGGAAAGGCTTGCCTGTGAGAGGACAGCGTTCAAAAACGAATGCTAGAACTCGTAAAGGACCTCGTAAGCCTATACGTAAGTAAAACTTAACTAAATTTATTTAGTTAACAACTAATAGGATTTTTTCTGATATGGCAAAGCCGGGTAGTACTCGTTCACGAAAAAAGTCGAAAAAGCATGTTGTTGATGGTATAGCACATATACATGCTTCATTTAATAACACTATCGTGACAATTACCGATCGCCAGGGTAATGCTCTGTCTTGGGCTACATCTGGAGGCTCAGGCTTCCGGGGTTCCCGTAAAAGCACACCATTTGCTGCTCAGGTTGCAGCAGAACGTGCAGGCAAAGCAGCCGCTGAGTACGGTCTGAAGAACTTAGATGTTTTAGTAAAAGGGCCAGGCCCAGGACGTGAGTCTGCCATTAGAGCGCTTAACTCTTGTGGTTATAAAATAGGGAATATATTAGATAAAACCCCTATACCACATAATGGATGTAGACCACCTAAAAAGAGACGTGTGTAAGCGCAGGAGTTCCAATAAATGGCAAAATATACTGGTCCTAAGTGTAAATTAGCACGCCGCGAAGAAACGGATCTGTTTTTAAAGAGTGGCGTTAGATCACTAGAATCTAAATGTAAACTTGATACAGCACCTGGTGTGCATGGGCAACGAAAAGGAAGACTTTCCGATTACGGTGTCCAGCTACGAGAAAAGCAAAAAGTACGTAGAATTTATGGAGTGCTAGAAAAGCAGTTTCGTAATTATTACAAAAAAGCTGATCGTATAAAAGGTGCTACTGGTACTAATTTATTATTATTGCTTGAGTCAAGACTAGACAATGTAGTATACAGAATGGGGTTTGCATCAACTAGAGCTGAAGCAAGACAGCTTGTGTCTCACAAAGCAATAGTAGTTAATAATGTAGTAGTTAATATTCCTTCTTATCAAGTTGCAGCTGGAGATACAGTAGCAATATCCGAGAAGGCAAAAAGCCAACTACGAATTAAAGCTGCTTTAGAAATAGCTTCACAAGGTAAAGTTATCAGCTGGGTAGAAGTAGATACAAATAAAAAAGAGGGTATCTTCAAATCATTACCTGATAGGGATGACTTACCAGCAGAAATTAATGAAAATTTAATTGTTGAGCTTTACTCTAAGTAATGATAGGTAGTTATAGTTAGATTAGGGTGATAAATCCATGCAAAATTCAGCATATGAGTTTTTAACTCCTCGAAACATAGAAGTAGAGGAGCTTAGCCCGCAAAGAGCTAAAGTGACTTTAGAACCTCTTGAAAGAGGTTTTGGACATACAATTGGAAATGCATTAAGACGAATTTTGCTATCTTCAATGCCTGGTTGTGCAATAACAGAAGTAATGATCGATAACGTTGAACATGAATACAGCGTAATCGAAGGCGTACAAGAAGATGTAGTTGAAATAATGCTTAACTTAAAAGGCGTCGCTATTTCTCTAGAAGATAGCAGTGAGGCTACTTTATCTCTTAGTAAAAAGGGTAAAGGCATAGTCACAGCAGCTGATATAGAGTTAACTCCCGGAGCATCGGTAATTAACCCTGATCATGTCATTGCTACACTGGGAGATGGTGGTTCTTTGTCTATGTCCTTGAAAGTTTGCAAAGGAAGAGGCTATGAGCCTGCCTCTGTAAGATTTCAAGACAACGAAGAAACAAAGCCTTTAGGTGTTTTGCAGCTTGATGCTACATATAGTCCTGTTGTTAAAGTTTCTTATAGTGTAGAAAGCGCTCGGGTAGAACAAAGAATCAATTTAGATAAACTTATCATTGATTTAGAAACTAATGGTACGCTTTCTGCGGATGACGCAATCAGAAGAGCTTCTACTATTTTACAACAACAGTTAGCTGTTTTTGTTGAGCTAAATGATAATACGACAGACAAAGAAGCTGAAGATGAAGATGTTCATATAGAACCTATACTTCTAAGACCTGTCGATGATTTAGAATTAACAGTACGCAGTGCCAATTGTTTGAAGGCAGAGAGTATTTATTTAATAGGTGATTTAGTACAAAGAACTGAAGTAGATCTCCTAAAAACACCTAATTTAGGTAAAAAATCATTAACTGAAATTAAAACAATTTTAAAGTCTAAAGGGTTATCTCTGGAAATGACCATAGATAATTGGCTACCTAATAAAGTAGATAGCTAATAAAAATTTGTTTATTAAGTTATGTTTTTTTACTTAATAAACATTTTTTGTTTTAGGCCATTATTAAAGAGGATATAAGTACTATGCGTCATCGTAAGAGTGGCCGCAAGTTAAATAGGAATAGCTCACATCGTGCAGCTCTTTTTAGAAATCTTACGGCTTCATTAATTGAGCACGAAGTCATAAAAACTACTTTAGCAAAAGCCAAAGAGTTACGTGTTTTTGCAGAACCAATGATAACTGTTGCAAAGAAAGATTCTGTTGCTAATAGAAGATTAGTTTTTAACAGAATACGTAATAAAAGTGCGGTAGGAAAACTATTTTCTGATGTTGGTGTTAGATGTCACAATAGACCTGGCGGATATTTACGCATTTTAAAATGTGGATTACGTCCAGGAGATAAATCTCCTATGGCATATGTAGAATTAGTTGATCGTAAGCAAGACGAAACTACAGTTACAGACAGCGACGGATAAGATAAAACCTGCTATTTAAAGTAATGGCTTCTGTAACTATTATCTTATCGATTATATAGTTTGAGGTCATAACTATACATCTTTTACTTGAAGATATATTTTTTTAAAGTGTATATACACGTGTATAGTAATGAGATTTAATTAAAGACTAAACACTATATGAATGCAAGCTGCATTTCTAGATGTGTTAACGACGAGAGAAATCTTTTTAATTACTCAACACAACTGAGTTTTTTAGCTTTTAAACTGAATTACTATTTTTTAATTTAAAACTTATAGAAATAGCCAAAGTAGGCTACTTGTTTAATAAGCTTAAAATTACTTGCTAACAAGACGTATCTTCAAGCAACATTTTCCAACTAATTTTAATAATCTATAATTCAAGGAAACTCACATAACTAGAAAATTGAAAACATACTGCTAATCGGCGGCATGTTACTTAATTGAATAATACCTATATCTATTAGCTTATCTTTTATAAAAGCTTATAAAATAAATATAATTTTTTATAAAAAACCTGTTTTTATAGCTTTAAATTATTAACCTATAACTACTGATATTTAAGGTATTTTACAAGAAAATAGACTTTTATTAAATAGGCCATAAATGGCAAAGTTTATGAACTTTTATCTTGTGTTAGTATTTTGAATTTAATCAATACTAAATCTACGAAACATTAAAAACTTATAATCATTTGCTTAAACTAGCCTTACAACTACTACATATATATTTTTAATTTGCAAAATTTCAAAAGTTGCATTTATCTTGTATATAACTATCTTTTACCTTGATAATAATATTAATAAAACTAGCATGAATAAACGACTTCTACTTAAAGATTTAGCTTTTCATCTAAAGGTGCATATATGTTTGATTTTTTTTTACCGCCTTCAAACCCTCTAATTACTAACCTAACGCAACACTCAACAGATATAACATTTGATAAAAATATAATAAAACTAGGCTTATCAAATAATGGCTCTTTATGTTGGTTAAACTCATCACTTAAATTATTATTCTTAATGGCTTCTGATAATGATATTAATTTACTAAAAAATTTTATTTTAAAAGATTCTACTAGTACCATAAATATAATCCGTAATATTTTTTGCGACATGTGGGAGCTGTATCATTATAATGAAAATAGTAGCTTTATTGCAGAAAGTAAATTAAACAACCTTAAAAATAGTTTTATAGAAAAATTGCAGCAACTTATTAAAACAGATGCTACTCATAAGTATGGCCTAGAAGAAATATTTAAATACGCATCTAACAATGATAAACAAGATGCTAACTTGTTTTTAATGTCTATTCTAAAAATTCTTAACTTAGATAACCCGCAGCATAATATAGCTATTAATAGTTATATTACTGGGTTTTTATCTGACCCTTATTATACCGATAACAGCATTAAAATTTGTCGCAAAATACCAGTTGGTAATCCAGTTATTATCCATATTACAAAAGATATGCAGTATGATTCTATAAATACATACTTAAAATCACACAACAAAGAAATTACAGGAATATATAACTGGAGCAATGAAGAATTACACAAACAAGGTATAAATACAGTTAAAAATAAAAATATAAAAATACCCGGAAATTTATCTGAAGAAGTAGAAGCAGATACAACCAACCTTAATAACTTTATAATATACTTTAGTTTAAGCTCTTTAAACCCAAGAGATATATCTTGGCAAAAATCATCAATTTTAAATATGATATTTCCACAAACATTAGCACATACTAGCATTAATATTACCGACCAGAAATTTTCTAATTGTAAAGAAAATATAACTATTCTTCCACAAGTAATAATTTGTTTTACTGGAAGTTTAAATAATGCCCATTATATTTGTTTAACTATAGAAAATAATTTAGTGTTTATCCATAACGATGAGACAGTTGCTTGTATTTCTCCTAATAATAATCAGCAACCAGGTGTTACAATAAAAGAGTTTTTGCTTAGTAATAGCTATACTCCATATGCTGTTTTATTTCAAAAACTATAGTATGCTTAATGAGTTTTTAGCTAAGATAATGTTTTACAGGTTTTGTGCTGACTAAATCTGCGAAACACTGCCTTGGCTAAAAACTTATAATCACTTGCTGAAAACCTGCATTTCCAACTGCCACGTGTATAAATGCTATCTGCTATATACCAGAGCTACGGCTAAGATATGTATTGGATAGTCGTTGATAATCCTCATATGTCATTTTTTTTATGCTTTTAATACCATTTCTCTTGAGAAGTTCATCTTTTAAAAGCAAAAAATCTAAACAAGGTCTTGCCGTTATACGAAACTGCCGTCTAAGCTGACCAGGTCTGAGGTTCATAATTGGATCGTTAATGTCTAATTCCTCAATTTGTGAACATCCTTGTGCATTAGTATTTTTTATATGTAAAATTAGCTCTTTAAAAGATGTTATTTTTTGTTGTTCTGTTAATTTTGATTCATCAATTTGTTTTGCAAAATGTATTAAATCATTATATCCATTAGGCAATAAAGTAATAGCGTTTGGTTTAACATCTAGATAAGATGTTAACAATGTTTCCGCTACAAATTTACTAAATGTATTTTGGCTATTAGCATTAGTTTTAATATAGTTAATTATGGAATGTAAAGAGCCTAGATGTGTTAGTAGCACACTATCGGACTCTATAAAAACACGCCCAAGACGTTCATGACGTAGCGCATAAATTTGAGTTGTTCCTAGTTCTGCTTTTTTTCCTATATCTAATATAAAAGGAAGTAGTTGTTCTTTAACGAACTTATCATCTTTAATAGGGGAAAATAAGGAGATGATTTTTGCTTGTAAGTTTTTGTGTTGATAATGACCGTAACATAAATTTACAACTTTTCTAGCTTCTATAATAGGTAAATCTTCTATATGTTTTTGTACTAGATAAGGAATAGGTAATTTTTTTATAACATCACAGCTTGTAATATTTTGTACTATTACATCTCGAGCTAAACTAAATAGAGTTGTCGGGGTGGTATTTGGAAATGACGTATTAGTTATACACATTTGATTGCATCCTTGATTTAAGATTTATATCTTTAGTAGTTTACTTAAAATATGCACTAGCATATTAGAATAACTACTATGTCCTCATGAAAATTTGAATGGGAGGCTTGGCTCGGTTGCATAGTATATAATAATTAATATCACAAATAAACTTGTATTATACAGCTAATAAATGAAGAAAATTACCGAGTCAATAAAAATATTGTGTTTTGATTAGGTAGTGTTCACAAATCCGTGTCATATGTTAAAATATAATTATAAATAAATATA
>CAKMZJ010000030.1 GCA_929200395.1 Candidatus Gorgonimonas eunicellae
ATAAATGTATCTGACCAAGAACAGCATAGCTACAAAACTTGTAGAGAGTTTACGCCTGGTCAAGTACAATGCCGTGAATCAAAAATGCTAAATAGAGTATGGGAAGAAAAGACTAACGGTATAGAGGTAGAAGATGGACACGAACTTGTTATGCTTTGCAAGCAAAGAAGAAGAGACGGTTGTAATATTGTCTCTAGACCTAAAGATTTTGATCTTAAAGCATAATTTTAATAAATAATACTTTATGCTTTCGTACAAATAATATTTATACGCCTTGTTTATCGCCCCATAAGAATTTATGCAATTGCATTTGAAAACGTACATTTAGTCGATCTTCGATAATCCAATTGGCTAAATCTGACTCTTTTAATACATTTGCTACTGGAGAAAATAATACATCTGCTACCTTAGATTCTAAATCATAGGCAATTAACTTAGAAACAGCCCAGTCGTAATCGGTGCGATCCGCAACAACAAATTTTACTTGATCTTGGTAATTCAATAGAGCTATGTTGTTATAGTTATTTCTATGAGACTCCCCAGACTTTGGCGGTTTTATATCCATAACCTTAACCACTCTATGATCTACCTCTTTTAAACACATAGCCCCGCTGGTTTCTAGAGAAACTTGGTATCCTGCATCTGCAAGCATTTTTAACAATAAAATACAATTTTTCTGTGCTAGAGGCTCACCACCAGTAACTGTTACATATTTAGGATTGTAAGACTTAACGGTAGTTAATATCTGTTGTAACTCTAACAATGTGCCACCATTAAAGGCATAATCGGTGTCACACCAGCTACACCTTAAAGGACATCCAGTAAGCCTGACAAACACGCACGGAATGCCTGTTGTGCGCGTTTCTCCTTGCAATGAATAAAAAATTTCGGTAATTCTTAATTTAGCGGTCATTAGTTAAATTTACAGTTGATTATTTTATGGTAATGTTGTCCTATTATAAATGTTTTCTCCTATACTAGCAACACTAAATAACTATTATTTTATACACCTTTTAGGCATAATATAAAAAGGTAATTGAACTCCTTATTAGGGGGAGCCCAAAAATACACTAGATTGCTAGTTGCATTATATGATATTATTTATTATTATTAGTCATACTAAAAATATAATCACAGAGACAAAGCGTAACTTTAAAACATATTAAAAAGCTAATTATATTATACCAAAGTAAATTATGGCGTAATTTTAAAGTTATTATTAAAGAATTAATTTATTTTTAGTTTAAAATAATTTAATTATCTCTCGCATTAAATTAATGAATATTTTATGAGCTTACCTTTGCAATTAACTTTTAATATGCAGTTAAAGAGCGATTTAACTTTTGCTAATTATTGCCAAGGCTGTAATAGTGATGCTATAAGTCTTTTAGCTGTTAATTACGACAACCTGTTTGATTCACTTAAATCAATAGTCTATTTATATGGTAATCCTGGAGTTGGATTAAGTCATTTATTGCAGGCATCATGCCATCATGTAGATGCTATGGGTGGTCGTAGTATGTATTTACCAATGATGCAAATGATTCATTGCTCTCCTGATATTATCGATGGCATAGAGCGCTTTCATCAGGTATGCATAGATGACATAGACGTAATATCAGGCATGCCTAAATGGGAAGAAGCTATTTTTAATTTGTTTAATAGAGCATATGACGCCAAAGTTAAAATAATTATCAGCTCTAAAAAATCGCCATTAGACACAGAAATTAAACTAAAAGATTTAAAATCCAGATTAAGCTGGGGAGTAGTATTTAAAATAAATTCGTTAAACGATGAAGAAAAAATAGAAGCAATTAAGATAAGATCTAAGTTACAAGGACATAATTTAAATGAAGAGGTTATACGCTTTCTTATTTCTAGAAGCAAAAACAATATGCATAATGAATTTAATATTTTAAATAAATTAGACTATGCATCTTTAAAAGAAAAAAGAAAGATAACAATCCCCTTTATAAAAAATATTATGTCTTGGTAATTTGCCGAGACCATTAATTGTTTTTTCTATTTTGCATATTTTGTCGCTAAAATACAGGTAGAAAACAATAAAATACAAATAGCGGTATTTAGCCAAGAAAACCAATCATGGTACATAAAAATATTCTCTATTGCCGAAATAAAATAAAAAAACAAGATAAAACATAACCATATATACGATTTTTTATTGTTAGTAAATAATACTTGTATAGGTAATATCAATGGCAATAGTGTTATTATATCGATATACAACGGGCTATTTTTTTTATTGATATAAAATGTATATATCAACTGTATAGCAATATACATAATATAAAGAATGATCGTAAACAACCAAGGTCTATTTTTTTTAAGTGTATAATTCATAACTATCTCTAATAGTATTTAACTGACAATATAATTACAATAATTCTACTATAAAAAGATAGATTATACACTTTACATCATAATACTTCGAGTACTTTCTGCATCAACCCGTACCAAATAAACGCATAATAAATCTTAAGGCAAATCTACTAAATTTGCCTTAAGTATTATCTATAGAATATCTAATGTTTATCTACTGCTAGTTAGACGATTAAACATCTGAAGGATATTTAGATAGAAGTCTTGATTAAATACACAAAACAATAAAAAACTAAGCCTAATTTAATGTTTATTACAGCAACTTATGAAAATAAAGAGTTTTTTTAAAAAGCCGAAGTATCCGAAGTAATACGTCAATTATGCCATAATAATACAAGGAGAAAGGATGGCTAACTTTAAAACACAAAAAGGTTTTACTTTAATTGAGTTAATGATAGCTATTGCTATTATCTCTATATTGGCAGGCATAGCCATCCCACAATACCAAGCATACACCAGAAACGCTAGAGCAACTGCAGCTATGGCTGAAATTAGACCATATCAAACAGCTGTAGCAATATGTGCACAAACTCGTGAAATTGCCAACTGCACCCCTGGTAATGGTGGTGTTCCTGATCGTTTTGGCAGTCTAACAGCTGCTAGAGAAGTTACTGGAACTATGGAGTTCACAGTTACACCAGGAGGACCATTTGGTACCCAAACTTTAATTTTCACTTCTGATGCTACAGGTGTAAACTGGACATTAGTATGTAACAATGGTGGTGATGCTGGTTCAAACAACCTTTGTGCTACTGATGCAGTGGTTAACTTCTAAGATCTTACCTCATAGCTACATCATACACACCTTCTACTTGAAGGTGTGTATCCTTCCGATATATCAAACATCAAAAATCATTTCCTTAGTTACGTAAAAATGCTGAAGATACTTGAAGCAACTAACAAATTCCAGTTACTAAAATAAACTTGCCTGCATTTAGATTGTTTCTGTATTGTTGCGCAATATGTTTACTTGAGATATAATTAGTTTTATTTAACATTGGCTAAAAAATTATGTAGTCTTTATGATTAGAAAATTTATATCACTATAATCAAAAAGATATTAACACAATAAATATAATTTATATATAAGGGGTCTATAATGGGACAGTTATCTATTATGGGAGACATGAAAAACAACAACACCTATCAAACTGAAATAGCAATATCACAAGAGACACAACAGAATAAAACACAAAATACAGCTAAAAATGTTTCATGCTTTAATCGGGTTGTTACAAACTGTGCTAATTGCCTACCATTTATTGTGAACCTTGGACTCTCCGTAGCAGGAGGAGCTTTTGTTGGCTACATTAATGGTTCTATTATGGCAGAAGAAAAAGCAGCAACAATTCTTGATATGCCGCCTATTCCTAGATCAGGAGAAAAACTAGAAATATTTGCAAGGGGAACAGATTTACTGGCTTATAATAGAGATTTAATTATGCCTATATCAGCAATGTCTGGCGCGATAGTCGGGGGCTTAGGATATCTTATAAATAAAATGATGACTTACACCACCCAACCACGTAATGTTACCAAAATGAATTAAGCTCCAAAACTTTAATCTCTGTAGCTAGCATATTTTAACAGCTAAAATTACAAGCTAGTTACAATGTTTAAATTCTATTATTTTCAAAAATCCTTCCCACACAACTACAAAACCTGTAGCTAAATCAGATTACTAAAATTAATTTATATTTTTAACTTAATAATAATGAAACTTTTTAGTCATTCTTAACTCTATTCATCTATGCCATAACCTGTTTTATTTTAGTATTGTTTATGGTATGCTTGCTACAAATATGATAATCTCACAAATAATTCATTGCACTAATAGCAATAATCTCTAGCACAATATTTGGAGTTGAATCATTTTTTATACATAAACTTACAAATAATTCCTGAGGGGCATCTATGGCAGATGTAAAATAAAAGGTCTAGTTCAAGACAAAATGCTACTGGAATGCAAGTGCATTTCAAAGCGTTTTAACAATGAAGTATAACTTTTTAATAGCCTTATAGCTAAAAAATTACAATATCCTGTATAAACTGTCTCCTATACATAGAGTGACGTTTTACAATAACTATTTAAAATAACAAGAATAAATATTATGAATTTTTTTTTATTAGCCGCTAAATTACTAAAATTAATAACTGTAGTTAATGCACTTCCTTATTTCGAAAATACAGAAATAGCACCTCCTATGACATCAAATTGTGAATATGACATTATAGATTTTACTGATAACACAATACCAAAAAATTATGATACTACCTTTAACTTAAAAAATAATTTTATTTTTTCTAACAAAAAATCAGGCAATATAAAGTTAAACTTTATACAATTTATAGATGAAGATAATATATTAATTAATAGTGATCAAACTGATAAAAATAATGATGATAATCTACAACAGCTAGCACTTTTTAATATAAATAGTAAGCAGTGTAATCTATTATATAATAGCAAAGTAGCTATAGAAAATATAAATTTTAACTCGGCTAGTTACATGCTTGCTTTTGTTGTTAATGATACTATTCATGGGTATAATTTAAATAGTAGCAAAAAGATTATTAATAAGTATAACTTAAAATCACCAGTCAAAATAGTTGATATGACATTTAATTATAACGGTAAAATACTAATTGTAGCGAATAAAAATTCTGTTATGGCTTACGATGTAAATAATAATACTTTAACAGGAAATGACCCAACGTTATTATTTAAAGACACCATAACTGAACGACTAGATGATGATTTTTGTCGCATTAAAGGTGTTGTTTCTTCATTAATAGAAAATATTATATATGTGCATGGATCTCTATATTATCGTCCGCTAAATATGCGTGGTTTTAACCACATAAATAATCAAGTTGTATCATATGCAATAAATAATAATATATTTACATCACGTGAAATGGCAATAGGTTATCGTAATAATAGAGACAAATTCTTATTTCCTGCAAAACGGAACTTGATAGTAAGTACTAATCGTAGGCATACTCAAAATAATATTTTATATCCCGACATAAGGGTTTATTCAATGCTTGACCAAGGAAATTTTTATACAAATCTTGCATCTAAAATATTATATCAAAAAGGAACCAAAAAAATAAATGATGTTACTATAGATAACAATAAAAATATCATGGCTATTATATCTTCAGATAATGATATTACAATTATACAACTAGCTATGGCAAGATGTAATAATAGTGATACCATTTTTACTAAAGATTTAGTTGATAAAAGAAATTCTGCTACTGCTAATATTTTAGCTTTCAATGGAGACACTTCAAAATTAGCGATGGCAGGTAATGACAGATTACAAATTTATTCGCTAAATTTCATAAATCTACTAAATATAGATGATCTAAATAAATGTATTTTACCTACTAAGAGCGATAATCTTTAAGTCACGTCAAAAATATATTGAACTAGTAAAACAACCTGTTTGACTGTATAGATTAGAGCTTTAAAATATTTTAATACTTTTAATTAGTAATAGTTGACTTCCTCCCGCCACTAAGCACAAGTGCTATAGCGGGAATTCCTCCTGCGAAACCTCTAATCCCAGAGGCAAGAATGCTCTACCTTTCAGACTGTTTGTAGAAATACAACTACAACACGAGCAAACTTAGGTAGTGATTCCAAATAATAAGATATAATTTACAGCGACAGTTAGACACCATTACAATCACAAAAGCTAATTTAATTTGTGTTTACTTATTTTTTTCGTATAATTTATTGCAGTTGTAGTTTATGTTATCATCATAAACTATAGAAGTAAATTTTAAAGGAGTAACCTCATGGATCGAGCGCAATCAATTAGTAGTCCATACCGACTACATAACCCCACCCCAGAAATTGTAGCTAAAACAGAAACATTAACAACTTATAGCTTTCTAAATGCTAAAACAGAAGATGTAATTCTTAGTTATCATTCAACTACAAAAAATTTACCAACTGGATATCAAATATCTACTCTTGTAGGGGTATCAAAAAATTATATTAAAAACGACACTAGCTCACCTGTGATAAAAGCTTTCATTTGGGCTATGACTGATATCAAAAGCAAAGCTTTAGATACTTCTGTTAGTTATAACGTTGAAGCATATAAACGACTAACACCACGTATGGGTTGCTTATTTACTGCCAATAAATTCGCTGATGTATTAATTAAATTAGTCACAGCAACAGAAGCTAAGCCTACATATAAAAAAAGCTATATGTTGAACATAAAAGGACAAGAAGATATTGCAATATGCTTAAAACGCAAAGAGAATAATTTTACTATTTCTTTTTTTGATGGCAAGAGTGTTGAAACAGGACACCACAAATATAGATTTAACTTTCATAGCGATCTGCAAACATCTTTAAAAGCTATAGCTAAAGATATCTTAGCTCGTATAATAGAACACCCAAACGCTGATACCCTAAATACAAATAATTGCGCACTTTATAGTCTCGATACTGCTAAAGAATGCTTTGATATTTCAGTATTTGCTGACTCTAAAGATAAGAGCTTGTTGATAACTAATTCCAAATATGCAAAAGTAGATCAAAAATACTTTCGTAATACCGATGGAAGTGAAATAAATCTACTTGAAATGTATGATAACACCCCTCAAGATAATAAAAACAAGATTTTATCTAATCTGCTGCTAAATAATTACACACAAGAAGTTGCTATTATAACCAGTAAAATATTAGAAGATAATAGTCAACTTCAAGAACAGGATAAAAAACATAATCTTATTAATATAGCCGATTTGTATCTTGCTTTTACTAAAGAAAATACAGAAGCTGTTATAGAATTTATTACAATCATCGCTAAAAGCAACTTAACGCCAAAAGATAAAGCAGAAACCTTCATTAATTATAGTACTGATAATATCGGCACAAAACGAAGTGGAGTTTTGCAGGCAATACAAACAGGCAACAGTAAAATAGCCATCGAATATATAAAGGCAATATTTGATCATGACAGTCATTTATTTGAAACTATAAATGAAATAAACAATCTAATAACAAGTCCTTCATTGCTAAGTTATGCAATCAATTGTGATAATTTAAGTGTTTTCAGTTTTTATATAAAATCTATTCTAGCCAATACTAAAATTATAGATGGTAATAAACTTTTATTATTGTTAGATAAGGGCAAAGATGGCAAGTGTACACTTGATACTCTAATAGCTGATAAAAAACATGATATGGCTGTATCTTATTTGACTGAAGTTTTGAATGATGCAACATTAGATAATCAGTTAAAATTAATTTTACTAACTACAGATAAACTTAATTATGGCATCAGAGAGAATTTAACTAAGATAGCATCAGATAAAAATCAAATAGACGCAATATTTGAAGAGGTTAAATCGGTATTAGCAAGAACCGATATATCCTCCTCACAAAAAATAGCAAAATTACAAAATAAACCAGCATCTAAATTTTGGCAAAAATTATTAAGTTAATAACTTACAATCAGCGCCAAGTTTCTTTGAATTGCTAGTAAAATGTTATGCCTTATATCCCGTACCTAAAGGAACGGGTTTTACGGCACTTTTTGATAAGAATATATGATTTTATTTACGAAAACAAGGATCTAAAATCTATAGTCATTACTAAAAAGAAACTGTTTCTAATTTAGCAATAATAGCTTGCTTTAACAGGCTATAATCTTTGTCATGTACAATCTCGTTTACATTTCGTCTAGATAAAACATTAATAATAGTAGGGAATATATCCATCTCAGGGGAATTAAGTAATGTTAAGATATCAGGTTTTAAGGTTGTGATATAATCTTTATAATTATCAGTGCACCACTGATTTTGATCATTTATAAACAATGAACCTAGCATCATTATGAAACTGCTTACTAGCTCAGAATCCATTAACCGTATTACCTTAGCTGTAGTAGTTATTTCTGACTGTATTAAATCGTTATATTCATCCATGCTTTGGTGTATTCTAGCTAGATTAAGATCTCTTATACAAATAACAAAATTTACAGGGTTACATTTATTTAATACTTCTACTACTTTCAATTTTTCTTTATCTTCTTCGCTGTTATCGAATGCAAGCTGACTTACCGCTTTGCATTCAACCAAATTATAGTCTTGCTTCATTCTGCTTAGTTGTAAGTCCATTAACTTTTCTACATCTTCATCAACTTTTTTATGGCTAAGGCATAACAAACTAAATGATACAGCCTGTGTTATCATTAGTGCCAAAAATATACCGCCTACGGTAGCTAACAAAGGTCCTATCACCATCATTTCAAGACCAGCTACAACTGTTGCCATAAGTGCTAATGATGCAACTATAACTGCTGGAATTACAGCATAAACAGCCACATCAAAAGTTTTATTAAATATATCGTATGCCTGTGTTTGCTTTTCTATTATTGCTTGTTGCTTCGCTTCGGCGGTAATAGGGGCATATTTTTTTATATTATCTATCGCTCCTGAATTTCCGGCATATCTGTCTGATTTTGTCTCTGATGGGTTAAGTTTCCCTACTATAGACCTTTTATTTAAAGGATGGACAGATAAAAACTGCTTTTTTTTATCTATGAAAAAGGTAGTAACTTCAGATGTTATACTGACCATATACCCCATTATTTTAATAGCTGTTTTTATTTTGTGATCCTTTGCCCTCTCTCGACAATCAGGGCAATACATGTGTGTAGTTGCATTACATCCTTGCATAATTCATCCTTTTATAAAAATATTTTCTGTAATAATAAAAAATTTAAATGTGAGATAAAACCTTAGAGACTACGGCAGTTTACGGATATTAGAAAATTTGTTTAATAATTGAATATTTTTAATTTTAGTTATATTAAATCTATATCTGAATTAAATCATTTTAGCCATAACATCTAGCTTCGATCTGCTATAATGTGTAAATCCTACGATGATACACATCGTAATATAAAGACACGGGAATTATAACACAAATAGTAGATTAGATCAATATAGCTTTCGCTGTATTTTATCTGACTATATTGCTAAACTGACTTTATAAAACATAGGTTGCTAGTTGCATCGCTTCTTTGGTCTTAGAGGCTGCATCTATCAAATTAGATATTACTGTTGGTTTTTTAGCAACGTCTTTTGCGGTTAATTTTGCTTCTGATGGTTGAATCATACTTGCTATAGCCCTTATACGGCTAGATTGACAAAGTGCGTAATTAATCCTTTATAAAGCTATTTGCTACAACAATAAAAACCTTGAATGCTAGATAAAATCTTGTAATAGTACAGCAAAAAGCTATGTTCTAATTAGATCTTTTGAACTATACACGCGGCAGATGGAAATGATGGGTGTATATAATAGCATTTAGATTATTTCCGATATCTCTACCCATTAAAATTTAAGCTATTGTAACAGAAATAGCCCATAGAATCAATATATTATTAGGTGTGTTTTAGTCGATGAAAAAAAACTTTAACTTATAGTTGACTAAATTACTAAGGTATAACATACTTAACTAATAAGATGTGTCATTTTCTATTTGTAACTGCTGACAAACATACATTTTGCCTCAATAAAAAGATGCACATTTCAAAAAATATAGCTTTTAGGAGTTGCTATTAATGAAACTTACAACTCGAGGAAGATATGCCGTAACGGCAATGCTAGATCTAGCTTTATATTCAAAACAAGATCCTGTATCTTTGTCTGAAATCTCACAACGACAAGGGATATCAACGAATTACTTAGAGCAATTATTTACATTGCTAAGAAAAAAGCAGCTAGTGGTTAGCATGAGAGGGCCACATGGTGGCTATAAACTAAGCCGTAGTAGCGATTTAATCTACATAGATGAAGTCATAGATGCCGTTAATGAGTCAGTAGATGCAACTAGATGCCAAGGTGGCGCAGGCTGCCAGCAAGGAATCAGATGCTTAACGCACCAACTATGGGATGATTTAAGTGCAGAAATACGTAAATTTTTTGGTGGTATTAGCTTAGCAGGTCTTTCTAAAAGAAATTATGTACAGCAAACCTGTAAACGGCAACGTGAACGACAGTTATGCATAGGGTTAAATAAAAAGTAATTTATCTTTATACTAATAAAAGATAAAATAAGCTCGAAATATATTCGATAAAATCGTACTTTTAGGTAAAACTTTTAATTACATCGAAAGCAAGCGAAACATACAACATATAGGAATACAGCAATGAAACTGCCTATTTATTTAGATTATTCAGCTACAACGCCAGTTGATTCTAGAGTGGCAACAAAAATGATGGCCTGTCTTAGCCAAGATGGGATATTTGGTAATTCAGGGTCTAGGTCGCATGCTTTTGGCTGGAAAGCTGATGAAGCAATAGAAATAGCAAGGAATCAAGTAGCAGAGTTAATAAATGCAGATCCTAGAGAAATAGTTTGGACTTCTGGCGCTACAGAAGCTAACAACCTAGCTATAAAAGGAGTTGCTGAATTTTACTCTAAAAAAGGGAAACATATAATAACCTCCACTATAGAACATAAAGCAGTATTAGATCCATGTAGAGATTTAGAACGCTTAGGTTATGATGTGACTTATTTAGCTCCAAACAAGCAAGGCATAATAGCACCAGAACAAGTTAAAAATGCACTCAGAGATGACACTATTTTAGTTAGTCTAATGCATGTTAATAACGAAATCGGAGCTATAAATGATATAGCTGCTATTGGAGAAATAACTAGGAATCACGGCGTGTTATTCCACGTAGACTCGGTTCAAAGTTTAGGTAAGCTACCAATAAATATGCAAGACGTAAAAGTAGATTTACTGTCTATTTCAGCACATAAATGTTATGGACCAAAAGGCGTTGGGGTCTTATTTGTAAGAAGAAAACCACGTGTTAGAATTCAGGCACAAATTCTTGGCGGTGGTCAAGAAAGAGGCATGCGCTCAGGCACCCTAGCTACACACCAAATAGTCGGAATGGGCGAAGCTTGCGCAATAGCAAAAGAATCTATGACGGAAGAATACGCACGTATTAAAAAATTACGTCAACAACTTATAGACGGTATTCAAGATTTAGAAGCTATACAAATAAATGGTGACATTAACAACGGTATTGCGTCTATATTAAATATAAGCTTTGCCTACATAGAAGGCGAATCGCTAATGATGTCTTTAAGTGATATCGCAGTTTCATCTGGCTCGGCTTGTACTTCTGCTAGTTTAGAGCCATCGTATGTACTGCGTTCTTTAGGCCTAGAAGATGATATGGCACATAGCTCTATTCGCTTTAGTATAGGGCGATTTACCACAGAAGAAGAAATTCAGTACACAATTAAAAAAATCAGATCTGCTGTTAAAAAATTGCGTGATTTATCACCTTTATGGGATATGTATAAAGAAGGGATAGACCTTAAAACCGTACAATGGGCAGAACATTAATTGAATTTTTACAGTAATTAGGAGGATATTATTATGGCATACAGTGAAGAAGTTCTCGAGCATTATGAAAATCCACGTAATGTAGGGACCCTTGATAAAAACGATAAAAACGTAGGGACAGGATTAGTAGGTGCGCCTGCCTGTGGTGATGTTATGCGTTTGCAAATAAAGGTAGGTGATAACGATGTAATCGAAGACGTGCAATTTAAAACCTTTGGCTGTGGTTCGGCTATAGCCTCTAGCTCACTTGCAACTGAATGGATTAAAGGCAAAACCTTAGAAGAAGCAAAAAAAATACGTAACACCGAAATAGCAAAAGAGTTAGCTTTACCACCAATTAAATTGCATTGCTCAATATTAGCAGAAGACGCTATTAAAGCTGCTATTTCAGATTACAAATCTAAGAAATAATTTTTGTTAAAATATGCGAGGAATTCATGGAGATTAGCATAACCGAAACTGCCGCAAATCATATCAAAACTGAATTGAAAAAACGTGGCTACGGCAAAGGTATAACTATAGGAGTTAAAAAAGCTGGATGCTCAGGCATGGCTTATACCTTAGAATTTGCAGATAACATACCAGAGCACCACCATGAATTTCTTGATAAAGAAGTTCACATATTTGTACATCCAAAAGACTACGTGTATCTTAAAGGCGTAGAAGTAGATTTTGTAAAAGAAGGCTTAAATGAAGGGTTAAAATTTAATAATCCTAACGAAAGTACTAAATGCGGTTGCGGTGAAAGCTTTAATATTTAAAGCATAAACATTTACTAAAGGTTAGTTGTATATAATGATACACTCTTAGCTAGTCATAATAAATACCCTTCCATGTATAACTTCTTTCAGTTTTTCATATTGCTTTCATAATTTATTATATTTATTTTTAATTGAGGTATATATTTTGGTAGATTTTTCTGAAAATTACTTCAGTATCTTTGGTATACCAATCAGCTGTGAAATAGATCTAGAATTACTTGCTAAAAAATATCGCAAGTTGCTTATGGAATATCATCCAGACAGACAACTAGATGCTACAAAAAAACTAGAAGCGGTAACTACTACCTCTTTAATAAATAAGGCGTATAATACACTCAAAAATCTAGATAGCCGTGCTTGTTATTTATTACAAGTTTCAGGGCTTCCTGCAAATGTAGAGCAGGCCTCTATTGACGATCATGGTTTTTTAGAAGAGCAATTAAATTTAAGAGAAACCATTGAAAAGTTAAAACAAAATGCAACACTAGCAAAAGAGTTACCGGCAATAAAAGCAAAAATCTATACAGATATAAAAAGATATTATGTTGATTTTAGCAACCATTTTAACGCATCTACCAAAGATTCTATAAAAAAAGCAACACAAGCGGCATATAAATTAAAATTTATATGTAAATTGCAAGACACACTAGAAAAAACGTTGTAAAACGAGAATTGCATATGGGATTACTTAAAATATCTGAACCAAGCAACAAACAAGACTCAGGTCGTAAAAGGTTTGTTGTAGGAATAGACCTAGGGACAACTAACTCTCTGATTGCCACTGTGATAAACGGTAAACCAGAAACTATACCAATATCTGCTAAAAAAGACATCTTACCGTCAGTCGTACATTACAATAAAGATGGCAAGGTAATGGTAGGGTTAGAAGCTTACGAACATCTTATATCTAATCCAGCTAATACTATTAACTCAGTCAAACGTTGCTTAGGCAAAAGCTTAGACGACATAAACAGTACAAATACAGCAAGTCGCTATCAACTCTCTAGTAGTGTAAACTCTAGTAACAACCAACATCAAATACCTTGTTTTAAAACCGATGCCGGATTAATAACACCTGTTGAGGTTTCTGCTGTAATTTTAAACAAATTAAAAAGTTGTGCTAATCACCAATATAAAGAAGATATAGAAGGCGCAGTTATTACGGTGCCGGCATATTTTGACGATACACAACGCAAGGCAACTAAAGATGCAGCTGCAATTGCCGGAATTCCATTGCTTAGACTTATCAATGAACCAACAGCTGCCGCTGTCGCTTATGGCTATAATGAAATCGACAACAACAATCAAACAGTTGCCGTTTATGACTTGGGTGGCGGCACCTTTGACGTTTCAATTTTAAAAATAGAAGACGGTATTTTTGAAGTATTAGCAACCGCCGGAAACAACAACTTTGGCGGCGACGATATAGATTTATTAGTAGCTTCTTGGATTGCTAAAACAGCAAATATATCAATGCAGAATTTAAACGATCAAGATTATAGATTACTTATAGATACTGCAAAACAAGCTAAAGAGAGTTTAAATAAAGTTAATTCCATAGATATTAAATTCAAACATTGGAGCGGTTTGTTAACTTTAGAAACTTTCGACCAGTTAATAGCTGTGGCAATAGATGAAACCATAAAACTATTTGCTAAAGCCATTACAGATGCAAAAACAACCATAACGGATATAGACAATGTTATCTTAGTAGGTGGCTCTACTAGAATTAACCAAGTCAAAACTAAAATAACTAACTTTTGCAAACAGAAACCCCTAGATAGCTTAGATCCTGATCGCGTAGTTGCTATTGGAGCCGCTATGCACGCTGATATACTCGCCGGCAATAATAATACCGATATGCTACTGTTAGATATTATTCCGTTATCCTTAGGTATTGAAACCATGGGCGGTATAATGGAAAAAATCATCGAACGTAATAGCAAAATACCAGCTACTACTAGTCAGTATTTTACTACTTATCAAGACGACCAAAATGCAATTATAATCAATGTTTACCAAGGTGACCGCGAGCTAGTAAAAGACAATCGATCATTAGCAACCTTTACCTTAAGAGACATCCCAGCAATGGCTGCTGGAAGAGCAAAAATTAAAGTAACTTTTCAGCTCGATGCCGATGGTGTATTAAGCGTTACCGCCATTGAAGAGTCTACAAAAAAACAAAGCTACATAGAAGTTAAACCAAGTTACGGCTTAACTGATGAAGCTGTGCTTAATATGATTAACGCTTCTATAGATTACGCTGAACAAGATCATAATCAGAGAATTATCCAGCAACAAATAGTAGAATCTAGTTATTTAATTAATTCTATCAATAAACTTATTAACACTAATAAAGATTCTATTAGTAAAGAAGATAACAAAAAAATAAATAAATTAATAACCGATTTACAAAGCGCTTGTGATAGCAACTCTAAAGATGAAATTATTAGATTAAAAAAAGACCTAGAAACAATTGGCGAAAGTATCGCTAAAAAACAAATTAAACTTGCTATTGAAGGTAGTAAATTAAGCGACTTTGAGGAGCAGCAATAATGCCTAAAATTATTTTTTTACCACATGAAACCCTGTGCCCAGAAGGTGCAAACATAGAAGTAGAGCCAGGAATTAGCATCTGCGATGCCGCACTACAAAATGATATCAACATAGAGCATGCCTGTGAAAAATCTTGTGCGTGCACAACCTGTCATGTTATCGTCCGCGAAGGTTACGATAGTATCACCGAAGCAGATGAACTAGAAGAAGATTTACTAGATAAAGCCTGGGGTCTTGAGCCAGAATCTCGATTAAGCTGCCAAGCTATAGTTGCTGATAAAAACTTAGTAGTTGAAATACCTAAATATTCTGTAAATCAAGTTTCCGAAAAACATTAATCTAGGAGAATTATGATGAAATGGATAGATACATATGATATAGCAATTGAACTTGCTGATACTTACCCAGATGTAGACCCACTTACTATTAATTTTGTCACCTTAAGAAACTTGGTTATGGATTTAGAGAGCTTTGATGACGATCCAGATCGTTGCGGTGAAAAAATATTAGAGGCAATACAAATGGCGTGGTTAGACGAAATACAATAATGAATCATTATTACAAAAATTAAAATGCATAAAAGTAACTATTTACTAAGTAGTTACTTTTAATATCACAAAATTACTACTTTTTAGCAAACTGATAGTTTTTATTATTAGATGTTATGCAAACAAAATACTATCTACTATTAAACAATTAAATATTAGCACAATAAAAATTGACTTTAAAATATATTATAGATACTATAGAAACATCTAAATTATCAGCTTAACTCTGTCTGCACTAGAGTCAATCTTATAGACAAAAACTATAATAACTATAATAACTATAGAAAATTACTAACATGATATTTTATAAAACAGATAATAATTCAATATTGTTACACAATGACTACAACGATAACTTAGAAAGTAAAGCTGAAAACAACATTCAAAATACTACTCTTAATAAAATACATTCAATAAATAAATTTACAATAAAATCAAAACTTAACAGCATATTAAAAACTAAAAAAGACGAAAAATATAAAAATTTATCTGATAATCACATTAAAGTTGAGCATAATGTTGATCCTACATTTAGCAAACAAGAAAGTAAAATAAA
This sequence comes from Candidatus Gorgonimonas eunicellae, assembly GCA_929200395.1. Classification (GTDB taxonomy): domain Bacteria; phylum Pseudomonadota; class Gammaproteobacteria; order Pseudomonadales; family Endozoicomonadaceae; genus CAKMZJ01. The sequence continues at coordinate 16,227 of CAKMZJ010000030.1, forward strand.
ATTTTTTATGGTTTCTAAATCTGATAAATTTGGTATTAAATATAATGTATCAGTGGCGATTTTTCCTAATTCTTTATTATTTAAAAAAGATTTATCTAATAGCAATGTCTTAGATATATTAAACAATAATTGCACGAATATGTTTTCTTATATACCTAAAACATATAATGACTTTTATAAATCATCAAAAAAAAATCAACTAGATGATGTAGAGTATAATATTCCTTCAATAAAAGAAAAAATACAAAGCAAGAATAATAATACTAATAATAGCACTGTTTATATAAATGGCGGTAATTTAGAATTAATATGTCCAGTTATCTTAGAATTCATGGGTTACGGTTATAGTATATTTTGCATACATTCAACAATAAATATTATACAATATTATAAAAATGATAATATTTTACATGAATTATTCGAGTGTAATAATAATACTGAATTATGTAATTTTAATATCAGTCTATCTACTGATAACAAAAATAACGCAACATTTTTTAATGTGCCTAAAAAATATGTACTTTAGTAATATCATCCTACACCTAAAAGAACTAGCTTCTTGACTTGAAGCTTTATAAGCTAGTGCTGTAATAATATATTATACAGGTCACCCGCACTAACCTAATGACAAATTATAATTATCTGTAAGTTGATGTATTCCATCATTACTAGCGTATCTTCAAAAAAACTTTTATAATCTCTAGAGTAACCGATCATTGCTAAGATAGTTTTTATTTATTAATTTAACATATACGATAGCGCAAATTAGCATACAAAGCCATATACAGGCAACAGTTGTAAATGCTAGATGTCATCTTCCTTCTGTATAAAATATTATTGCAAATTTAAGTTAAAACATATAGAACTTTTTGATTAATTTTTTATCTATTAATTAAAAGCTATAAAGGAGGTACAATACGCCAATGATTGAGCTAATCAACTTATATAAAAGCTACCAATCAAAAGATAATTCAGTTGTAGCAGTTAATGGAGTCAATCTTAACATCGCCGCTGGAAACATATTTGGTATTATTGGTTTAAGCGGTGCAGGTAAAAGCACATTAATTAGATGCGTTAATTTTTTAGAAAAACCCACTTCAGGAGAAGTAGTAATTAACGGTAAATATTTATCGCAGTTATCGAATAGCGAATTACGTCAAACCCAGCAAAAAATTGGAATGATTTTCCAGCACTTTAATTTATTAAATTCACGTACTGTATTTGCAAATATAGCATTGCCATTAGAGCTAGCAGGTAAAAGTAAGCAAGATATAACTTTAAAAGTAAACTCATTATTGCAACTTGTTGACTTAACAGATAAAAAAAACAACTACCCTTCTCAGCTTTCTGGCGGACAAAAACAACGAGTAGCTATAGCACGAGCCTTGGCTAACAACCCTGAAGTTTTACTTTGTGACGAAGCAACCTCAGCACTAGATCCACAAACTACGGATACAATTTTATCATTGTTAAAACAAATAAATAATAAGCTTAATATAACTATATTATTAATTACTCATGAAATGGAAGTTGTAAAAAATATTTGCGATCAAGTAGCAGTAATTGACCAAGGGAAAATTATCGAAAATAGCACGGTAGAGAACTTCTTTTTAAATCCTCAAACCCAGCTAGCGCAAAACTTTGTTAGAACTTTTTGTAATGAAAAGCCAATGCCAGAAATATCTGTAGAGTTTCAGCCCGAATACTCAGTAGGTAAAAATTTAATTGTTAGGTTAACTTTTGTTGGCGATAAAGTCGCGGAGCCATTAGTTACTAAGCTTGCAAAAAAATTTAATATTGATGCCAGTATTTTACAAGCAGATATAGAAACAGTTAATGAAAAAACAATGGGGTTTTTAGTTGTAGAATTATATGGCGACAAGCAAAAGACAACTGAATTTATCGATCATTTAACCGCTTACGAGACCAGCGTAAAAGCGGAGGTTTTAGGTTATGCCAACTAATATATGGAATTTGCTGTTACAAGCTTTTGCTGAAACAGTATATATGGTTTTTGCAGCCGGAATCATCAGCTTTGTTATAGGTATACCTATAGGAATACTATTATGCATCTCCGATAAAAACCATATAGCACCTAGCACTGTAGTTAATCAATGTTTAGCTACGGTGGTTAATATAGGCAGATCTATTCCGTTTATAATTCTGATGGTAGCAATAATTCCTGTTACCAGATGGATTACCGGAACATCTATAGGCACTACCGCAGCATTAGTTCCTTTAGCTATATCAGCTATACCTTTTGTTGCTAAAATTGCTGAGAATGCTTTTAAACAGGTCGCTCACGGCTTACTAGAAGCTGGTAAATCTATGGGGGCATCTAATTGGCAATTAATATTTTATATTTTATTACCAGAGTCTCGAGTTGCGCTTATTCACGGACTTACTCTTACCTTAGTTACTCTAGTTAGTTTTTCAGCCATGGCTGGTGCTATTGGCGGTGGCGGATTAGGCGATTTAGCAATTCGTTATGGTTATCAACGCTTTAACAGCTTAATAATGATCATCACCGTAGTTATTTTAGTTGGGTTAGTACAAGCTATTCAACTTTTGGGAAATAAACTAAGTTCAATTTACAATTTAGGAAAGAACTAATGAAAAATACTTTTAATAAAATAACAGGATTTATATGCATTATTTTTTGCATATTATTTATAACTAGTTGTAGTAAATCTGACTCATCTACAACTTTAAAAGTCGGAGTTATTGCTGGAACAGAAGCAGATATAATGCAAAAAGCTATCGAAATCGCTAAAAGAGACTTTGATCTTGATGTTAAGTTAGTTGAATTTTCTGATTATGTATCTCCAAACTTAGCTTTAGAAAATGGCAGCATAGATATTAACGCCTATCAACATAAACCTTATTTAGATAAAGTTATACAAGAACAAAAATTTGATTTTGTAGCAGTAGGTTCAACATTTATTTATCCATTAGCTGCATATTCAACTAAAATACAAAATATTGCTGATTTAAAACCAAAAGCCAAAATAGCTATACCTAATGACCCTACTAATGGTGCTAGAGCTTTAATGTTACTACATAATAATGGTATCATTAAATTAGCAGGTAAAGATCATTTAGATGCTACCGTTGCTGATATCAGTGAAAACCCAAATAACTATAAATTTATTGAACTAGATGCAGCACAATTGCCTAGGTCTTTAGAAGACGTAGACTTAGCTATTATTAATAGTAGCTTCTCGGTACCTTATGGCTTAATTCCTAATAAAGATGGCCTGTTAATAGAAAGTAAAGATTCGCCATATGTAAATCTTATAGTAGCGAAAGCAGGCAATGAGCAAAATAGCAAGATACAAGATTTAATTAAGGCGTATCAAACCGAAGAAATTATAAAATTAGCAGAAAAACTATTTAATGGTGCTGCTGTCCCTGGATGGAAGTAACAGATAATTACTTGCCCTTCAAAGGGCATTAAAAAGCTCTACTTCATTGTTAAATAACGAAGTAAATTGACTTCTTATACTAAGCATCACTACGAATTGCTTTATAATAGAAAAAAATATACAATACCCCCATTATTTCTTACAACAAACCCTTTTCAAGAAATAATTTTTGTTCTATAAAGCAATAAATTAGATTTTATATCCCTTCTACTTAAAGATGCGTCTTTTCAAGTAAAGGCTGTATATACACAACAAGGAAGTATTGTGAATACAACATTCAATAACAGCTATGGAGCGGCTATTAGTCTCGATAACAGCCAGCTAAACCAACCCCAAACTAATAAGACTAATACCACTGGTTCTTTTAACAGTTTAAACACCAAACAAGTAACAACCAGCCTTAAACTACCAGAACAAACAACGCAACCAACAGAAAAAACAAATCGTACCTGTTATTCATTACTAGCTATAAAGCAAAACACACAAAATAATATAATTTCTTCTTTTGTTAACTCTCTGATCTTGACTATAACAGAAACAGGCATTAATCCTAATGATACTAAAGAAGGTATTTTTATTCCTCAAATTACTAATGATGACTTTTTTATTAAAATTTCTCCAATCTTAAAAAATCTAGTAATAGCTATAAAAGATAACAGATTAGACCTAAATGAAGTTATTGATGATATTAAGCTTCAAGTTACTTTTTGTAGTTTAAATAGCAGTATAAAAAATATGTGTTGTTCTTTATTAAATACTGTAAAAAGTTATGAACATCAAAAAAAACAACTTAGTCTTTTTTGGGGAGTAAATGACGCAGAACATGAGATATATGTAGAAAACATATATAAATTATTTATAGAAGGGGATCGCCTTTACTCTAGCTATGATGATTTTAATAACGATACTAACGACCGAGGAGAATATGTTTTTGAAGCTGAAAACTTATATCTATGTCGTTGTTTTACCGGATTATCTTATACAGTTAAAGAATTAATTATAGAAAATAAATCATTAGATATACGCTTAATTGATAATATAATCGGAATTTTTGCTAGCGAACCTAACGATGGTAGCCTAGTATCGAGTTATACCTCCAACTTCCATAAACAGCATACTGATGCAGTAACTAAATTATTAGCGCAAGGTAAAGTAGCCAAATATATTATTTTTGATAATGCTAATGATATACCCGAATCATTGCAACATGTAGAAACAATAAAAGACGAAAAAAAAGAAAATGCTAAAGTTTATTGCAGTGAGATATTAATTGAAGATTATATTAATAGCAAGCTAAGTGAAGATACTCAATTATACCTAAAAGAATCAGAAGACGATCCTGATTATTATATTGTAGATAAAATTTTAAAAAATAAAAATGGAAATATAACAACAATATCAGCTGATGATATCAAAGAAAAACAACCATGTATATTCGAAATTAAACATGAGCCTCAACAACTAAGCATTAAGATATCCTTTGATGATGAAGAAGATCATAAAGAATATATGGAGAAGCTCATAAATGATTTTAATAAACAAATTTCGGCTACTCAAACAGATTTAGAGTACGTTACAGCGGTAATGAATTTAGCTAGCTCATTACAAAGAGCGCATATATATCGCGATGCTAACGGCAGATACACCTTTTTTAATCTAGTTATTGCTCTGCTTATCAAAAAAGGGCTGTTTCCTACTAAACAACCTTTTAACCTTTGGAAATTAGTGGATACCTTACCCCCCAAAGAATTGGCTGAAAAGTATTTAGCTCTATGTATTAAAGCTCCAAATATACAAACTAATAATAATGATCATTGGCTTGAAGATTTACCTGAATCGGAGCAAATAAGAATAGCTTGCGCTACAGGGAATCAAGCAGTTGTAGAAAAATTTTTAATTCAGGATGCAAATTTGCTACTTAAACCAGTACCAACTACTAGCGTACAATCAGTTAAAAAACCACTGTCTTTAATGCGCAAATACAACCATTACGACCTATATACATATACTATTGCACACCCTCAATTTAAACAATGTCTTGTCTAAAGACTACAAATTGTTTAAACCGTAGCTAAAAATAGCGACTTTTAATAACTGATTTTTAGCTTATAATCATTACTATGAAACTACTCTTCATCCTGATCATAATACCTAATGTCAAGCGTTTTAGGTACAATTGGATTAGGATAACAGTATTTTAGAGCATATTCATTATCATTTAATTTATCTAAATTCATCTTCAAACCGTTCTTACTTTTTTCTCTAAGAAAAAAAGTATCGCAGTCATAACCTTTAATTCTAATATTATCAAACATAGACTTTAAATTATTATAGTTTGACTCTTGATTTAAGCCTCCCTTAATGAAATTAAAGTTGACTATAGACGACCATAAACTATTAGATTTCACTTCTTGATTTGCATATGTATCCGTAAACTTTAAAGTACAACATTCTATCATGTTAGATTGAAGCCTATCATGATCTGAATGAATATCATTAGTTAATACACCTTTAGTATTAAATAAAGCACTTGACAGTAAAGCCAACAATACAGTTAATTTCATATATTTACCTTGTTATTATTTTTAATTATTATTTTAGTTGTATGCTTGTTACATACATACAACTTCATTCTAAAATATTTGCATAAAAATATCAATATCTTTCAAACCTAGATCAATACCTATGCTATCGAAGCCTTTAGATTTTAC
>CAKMZJ010000031.1:0-5437 GCA_929200395.1 Candidatus Gorgonimonas eunicellae
ACAATCCAATAGACAATCCAATAGACAATCCAATAGACAATCCAATAGACAACCCAATTAGAGAATTTATAGAAAATTGTAATGATGACAAAAAAAAGATACTAAATAGTAGTTATAATTCAATAGTTCAAAAATGCCAAGATAAATCTATTTCTATAGAAGAAACATTAGTGAATATCTTTAGTATTTTAACTAGAAAATATATATCTAATGATGATGTTCAAAATGTAGCAGTTAATTTAGTATCGATAATTACACAACTACCTCCTCAATTTAAAAGTACCTCCTGTTTGGGTATAAGAGATAATGAAAAAATTAAAACTTATACAGAGATTGTATTCATATTAAAAAACCATACTGCAGATGAATTCATTGAAAAATATCTCAAGATAGATATCCCTCAATCAGATGATACTCAACACTTATCAACTAAAAAAAGAACAGGAAGCGATAGCTTAAATAATGATGAAACTATTCCAAGCAAAACAATCAATTATTCAACAATGTAAAGACTAGATAAGTCTTAATAGAGACAAAAGAGAAGAATATGCAAAAAACCTTGATGACAGCTTAGAAATAACTATCCCCATAATAGATGAAGTAGAAAGGGGGGCGTCTGTATTCGCTAAAAAACCATTTAAAATATTTGATGTTATTGGTCCGTACTCAGGAGCATTATATACTAATCAAAGAGATTTAAATAATAGAATGAGAAAACAAGGGGCATCTAATGTTATGGAATTTCTTTTTAATACTATGTCGAAAAATCGCTATATTGATGGTACTCAAGGTAGCAATACTTTAAGTTATGTTAATACTGGTCAGTTATTAGATTATCCTAGAATAGCTGAAAATAATTTAGCTATCATTCATGTAGAAAATAACTTTGCTTTTTATGTTGCAATAAAACCTATTGCACAAGGAGAGGAATTATTCATTGATTATGGCCCTAACTACATAGGTAGAGAACAAATAAAAGTAGAGGCAGAATAATATAATTCATTGTTTTTAAAGGAATTAGCAGTACTAATTATTTAGGGCAGTAAAAATATTTACTGCTACTATTAGCTGAGAGTGTAAACTAATTAAATAAAAGCTATTTAATATTGTTTGTTTTTATGTTAACATCTTCTGGAAACCCTTTTGTTTTAATTAGCTGTAATAAATATTTTTAACAATTTCAACAGAAAAGAGTTATCTTTATTCGCTTCTAACAGGAGTATAGCTAATTAATACTAAAATATAAGCATGTCTAAATCACATATTTTTGACAAATAGCTTAAATAATTTAACCTTAAAAGGATGTAAGGTATGCCTAATAACATAAATAGTTCAATATTTAACTTTTCTTTTTTAGAATATCAATTACAGCAGTCTACTTCTGCTAATCTTCCATGTCAACAACACGATATTGCTCCTACAAAAAATGAGCAAGTAATAAGTGATACAAAACCGTATACCAGTTCATCTGGTGATACCCCCTCCTCAGATTTAAATATAAAAAGCAGACCAATCAAAGGAAAAACTTTGCCTTGTGGACACCCTGGTTGTGATAAAACTTTTCCTAGCAAAAGCAAGTTAGATCGACATCAACGCATTCATACAGGAGCAAGACCTTTCAAATGCACTATTTGTTCTAAAAATTTTACTCAAAAAAACCATTTACAAAGACATACACTCTGGCATACAGGAGAAAGACCTTTCAAATGCACTGATTGTGATAAAGGGTTTATTCAAAAGCAACATCTAAATATACATAAAAAAACTCATACAAAGAACAATCCAACATCAAATTTTATACAGCAAGGGGTAGAAAATCCGCAAAACATCCAGTGTAAACAGCAAGATAGTACTGATGATATTACAGCAGACAATCAAATTAGAGAATTTATAAAAAATTGTAATGATGATAAAAAAAATATACTAGAGAATAGTTATAATTCAATAGTTAAACAATGCCAAGATAAATCTATTTCTATAGAAGAAACATTAGTGAATCTCTTTCATATTTTAACTAAAAAATATATATCTAATGATGATGCTCAAAATGTAGCAAAAAAATTAGTATCGATAATTATACAACTACCTCCTCAATTTAAAAGTACCGACTGTTTGGATATAAGAAAGAAGGCAAAAATTACAACTTATACAGAACTTGTATTCATATTAAAAAACCATACTGCAGATGAATTTCTTGAAAAATATCTCAAGATAGAGACCCTTCAATCAGGTGATACTCAACACTTATCAACTAAAAAAAGAACAGGAAGCAATAGCTTAAATGATGATGAAACTACTCCAATAAAAAAAATCAAACAAACTGATGAAGTAAAAACATAACCAGATAGCGAATTAACTTTATACAGGTGGCAGGTGTAAATGCTAGGTTTCATCTTCCACCTGTATACACTATCTAAATAAATTTATTTTACACTGTTTATTTTGGCTTTATTAAATAAAATAAATACTAAAAAAATAGCTTTTTAGTAACTTCAAGTCACCGAACGCATAACTGCATTATGGCTATTTTTTTGTTTTGTCTTTATTATGTAATAAAGAAATGTAGAGCTATCTTGGTTTATCTCATTTCGTAATCGATTCACTATATTTTTTATAATGCCTCTTCTGTAGTTTAATCCTAAATAGTTATCTTCATACTTCAAAAATGCTGTTAGTTCTTTATCTTCTTCTGTAAAAGATGTAGATTTATCTGAAACTATTGCATTATGATAAACATTTTCTATATCATTATTGATATTTATCAAGACAGTGTTTAACTCTTTCTCCATTATCTCTGCTCTGTTAATAATTTCCTTTTTATCGATATCAGATATAAAAAAATCATTATTATTAAACTTTTCATTTATGAGTGTAATATATTTTTCTAATTCATGCCGATGATAGCCTTTTAGCTGGCTTATATATTGGTAAAAATTAATTGATGTAGCATCTATTTTACTATATTCATGGTTAGAGTGAATATTATTTATATAAATTTCAATTTCATCTTTATCTAAAAAAATCTCAAGCTTTTCTATAATCTTATTATAATTATCTATAAGATTACTTATATTATCACTGTTTTCAAAAAGATAGTAATAATGATTAGAATCATTATATTGTTCTTTCATAGATATTGTATATTCTAAAACTTGTTGCAAACTATCATTGTTTATTGTTTTTATATCTGCAATAGCATCTAATATTATTGATAATGAGTCTTCTGTTAGCCGGCTTGTAATCTTGTTATTTGTTAAATCACACTTTATTGTTTTAATAAGTTCTAATAAACTAGCTACAGTTAACGTATTAACATTTTGATAGTATCCAGCACAATCACATGAATCTTCTACTTCTGGGTATAGTACTTTATGCTTTTCTCTAAAAATATCTTTATGATGCTCTATATTATAAATTCCTATTCTGCTTGTTGCTACGCTAAAAAAAATAAAATTATCTTTATAGTATGTTTGCAAGTTATGTCTAAGTAGTTTGATTGCAGCTTGTCGTTCTTCATTCTGATTTTCTACAATATTCTCTAATAAATCTAAATTATGTAGCGTATTAAAAAAAGATATTGGAATATTATTGTATATATATCTATAATTATCTTTTATGTTGCTATCGTTTTGAGGCAGGAGGCAAAAGTTTTTAAAAACATCATCATTTTTAAGCATTTCTTTACATATTTCATAAGAATGCATCATACAACTAGCACCATAATTTTGAATATTAAGAGGAATAGTGTAAATATTATATGGGATTTTATCTTTTATTAGTCTCCAAGTTATTTCTTTTATTTCATTTTTAGGGCAAATATTGTTGTAATCTTTTCCTGCAGATGCGGGATCTACTATAAAAATAGTTAAAACTTTATCTTTGATTCTGAAATATACTGCAGAACTATGAGGTATTGTAGTTGTTTTATGGTTAAAACAGCTATCTTTAAAAACAATTTCTGAGTAATGCAAAGTTAATTCATAATTGTTTTTATCATTATATTTAGTAATAAAATCTTGTACCTCTTTTTTAGCTGTAACTATGTCATTGTCGTTTTTTATTAAATCCATTGATACTAAACTAACATTTTCTTTTGTGTTTTTATCATAAGAAACTAATTTCAATGGAATCCAATTATCTAAATTATACTGTGCTTGGTTTTCTATTATATTAATCTCTGTATCTTTGCTAGAAAGTTGATGATCATTTTTTTTAGAACCATGACTAGTAAATACAAATACTTTAGTAGCATCTTCTTGTTGTATAATATTTTTTAATATATCTTCTATTTCATATAACTTTATAAAACTTAAATCTTCTTTTTTATATTTATTAAGTTCAGATATTATAGTTAAAGATGCCATTTGTAAAGATGCATTTATTTTTGCAGGTAAGCCAGTGTTATTATCTATATAATTATTGTACAGGTCTTCCATTTTATTTAGATTATTAATAATAACAGAGAGGTTATTTTGTTTTGTATAGTTTTCTATAACTTGTTCTGCTGTATTATTTCCTCCTATGATATATTGTCCTGATAGTAATTCAGCATTATTATTTGCCAATAATATGCTAGAATTAAAAATCAGTATTAATATTAAAAAGCACCTTGATATTATACGATACAGACAGGTCTTTTTTAATAAAGAAACTATATATGATGCAATGTTTTGAAACATTTTTTAATCCTTTAATGATATGGTCTTCCTAGACTGATGTTTTAAATAATAGATAACTCTAATAATGAATAATAAAATATTATACATTTTAAAATGATAACAATAAGAACTGTGATTATTGAGACTTTCCGCCTAAGCACTATAGGTCAAACTAGGTATGTTAGATGCTTTAGTGGTTAATGTGCGATCCATTAATATTGTACTCCTTGTAAATGTTTACTATAACAAGTGAAATATGTATAAAAGTATTTTTTTAATTAAAAGAGAAGGGATTTATTACATAAAATTTTTTAACAAAAACACTAAAAACTTTTTAGCTGAAAATCAAAAATTAACGCGAATTATAGCACCTTTTTTTGACATATATCAAGGTTTATTTTTCTTCTTTAATAAAGAAATTGAAAACTAAAATAAGGCAAAGGTTTTCTAGACAAATATGGTATTTTAACACCAGTTATCAAACAATTAACTGAGGTTGCATTGCAGTATGAAATGGGTATTATCTATAAAAAAGACAAACCCAAATCGTAGAAATGTCCATGGAAATAAAACAGTTAAGTCATTTGTTGGATCTTTTTAATTAGAGACTCCGAGAGATAGAGAAGGGCATTCTAACCTCAAATAGTAAAAAAATCAAACTAAATCGACCGATGAATTAGATCAAAAATGGGCTATGTGTAGTAGTTTAAAGATTTTTTAAAACATTTCGCTACTATAATTAAACCCATAACTAAATTATTCCGATCTTTAATTTAAAG
>CAKMZJ010000031.1:5537-22133 GCA_929200395.1 Candidatus Gorgonimonas eunicellae
TTGAAAAATATTTTCTCTTTGTTCTTGGTAAAAATACTCTCTACATAATTAACATTAATACAGTTACTCAATTTTTCTGTTTTCGTTATGATAACAATAAATATTTTATTTTATAGGGACTTAGCAATGAATATACCACCAAATCATCCAGAAAGCGGAGCAAAAAACACAGAAGAAAATAAGCATAAAACACCTGCTGCTACCCCTCATTCCCCAAACTCCAAATTGAATCCACACAAAGCAACGGCGAATAAATCTTGGTTATCACCTATGGAATCCGTAGAGAGACATCCTTCATGTAAAAACAAATCATTAAAAAATAGAGTAGAGGTGCAGGGTAGAGTAGCATTTACATCAACACCCATCATTAATATTGAATCAATCCTAAAGAGGGACGACGCCGAACAATTGCAACAGTTAATAAGCACTGATTCTTCTGAAAAACAACCCATGATAACTGACAGCAAGAAACGCACGTTATTGCATAAAGCCTCTGAATACGGTGCTTCAAACTGTATAAGAATGCTTATTGAAAAGTTACCAGACGACTTGTATAAAAAAGATGCTGATGACTGCTTACCTTTGCATATAGCGGCTTCAAAAGGGCACACAGACTGTATAAAGATTCTTGTTGAAATAAATCCTGATACATTACAACATCAGGACCGTTTTGGACAAACACCAGTTCTTTTGGCAGCCAAGTACGGAAAAACAGATAGTCTGTGGATCATGCTTAGCTACGAAAAGAGAGAAGAAACAACATTGCTCAAAAAAGATAATCAATGTCGCAGTCCTGCTCACTGGGCAGCGAAAAATGGCAATACAGACTGTATCATGATTCTTGATGAAAAATATCCAAATGCAATACAGAGTAGAGACAATAAAGGCTTAACTCCAATTCACCATGCTGCAGTACATGGGCATACACAATGTATAGAATTCATTGCTAAACAAAGCCCTAATCTCTTAAACCATGCACTTTCTGATGAAAAAAAACCATTTCAATTAGCTATTCAACATGGTCAGACCAAAGCTTTGAAAGCTATGCTTAATCAACCACTTATGAAAAAACAACTTACTCAATTTAAGTCATATAATGATTTTATAACTGAAAACAACAAATACGCTCAAGTGATAAAAAATGCACGAGAAAAGAATAAAATGCCATTTAAACCAGTTAAAGACTTTGATATAGATAAATTTAATGCAGCATACTCATACCACCCAAAAAAGCAATCTTTAACCGTAGAAGCCCTTACTGACAGTAATACTTCTGGAAAACAGAGAGCTAGTAAATATTCAGCTATTGATCGACTAAATTTAAATCCTCAGGTGGAGACCACACCAGATGAGTTAAATATGGCAAAAGCATTGCTGGCGGGGCTAGGAAGCGTAGGCGTTTACGCACGATGTAGAGTTTTCCAACCTGCAGAAAAAAATAAATTCTGGTCGATGGGGGATGCAAGTGCTTGCATAAACATAATCAAGACGCTTGCTTCTCTAGGGGCAAAGAATATACATGTACAACTATCACCTCCTGATGATTCTCGTTTTAATCGACGTCAGAGCTATAATACGCATGAGAAAGAGCAATATAACGAGAAACAACATATCGCTTTATCCAAATTAGCTTATCTGTTACCAGAATTTAATATTAATCATGGCACTCCACAGAAAATCAGCTTATTTGGTAGTCAAGTGACTATTTCCTGTTGTGACGACCCTGTTAAAGATACCCCAGTAACATTATCATTCCTTACTCTTTCTGAAAAGCATGATCATTGTAATAAATGTAGCGATGAGAATTATATTCAGCTAAAACCCTATCGTTTTGGCTCTCAGCATCAAATGATATTTACTGATATTGAGGGTAATAACTGTAATATCAGCCCAATAAATGCACCAACAAACTCGGTTCTTACTAGTTTGGACACTAACAGAGAAAATGACGTAATAAAACCACAGTCTGGTGATAATAATAAAAAGGCCTTGTTTGATTCTATTAATCAATTGTGTAATTACAGCAAGAATAAACAAGCACTAGTTGGTGTTGTCTATGGTTTACACCATAGTAAGATAACCCAAAAAGACAAAATCACTATGTTAATAAACTGGATTGATGCTATTAAGCCGAAAGTTGAAAAAATAAAGAATAGTCAGCCTGTTGTCATAATATGTACGGCCAACTCTATTGATGACCCAGACATTCTCAAAAAAGTAGTAGAAAGTACAGGAGTTAAGGTAGTTAATTTCAGCAATAAAAACGACATAGATGGCTTCATACCATTGAAATCGGATGATATCGTTCTTGGTATTATGCCTAGCCTACCACAACCTGTTTTCAACAAAATGGTGAGTCACTCCAATTTACCAACTTTAGCAGAAGGCGCTAATTTAACATCTTTTCTTTTGCAAAACGGACATCCTCACCTTTCTCTCTTACCCTCGGGACAGACACCCGTTGCCCAAAATATGGGGTACCCTTTGGAAGCATTAAAGGCTCAAGCATTTTCTTACAAGCTAGTCATTAGCAAAGAGGGAGAAGAGAAAAATAAACTGGAAAAATTACTGGAACTTGTTAAGAAAAATAAATATCAAGAGGCTCTATCTTTTGTTAAGGAAATAAAAGAAGGTAACCTCTTAGACCATCTAATTTTTTTATGGAAAACCCCGCAACCATCAGACCTACAGTTAAAATCAGTTACTATTATGAGTTTACTTGAGAAAGGTGAAAGTCTTGGAAGTATTGAAAAAGAAGCATTAATATCAGCCATAGACCCTTCTGATGAAGCACTAGCAAATTATATAGAGAGCTGTCTAGATGAAGATTCGCCAACAACCGATCACTTTCAACTTCAGCAAATGCACGTCGGTCAATCGTTTAACCATACCGTCGCATCAGCACTGGTTAAATTTGGTCGGTATAAAAAGTTGCTCCCAAAATTAGATAAGGATTAATTTCAAAACAATGTTCTATTGCAACAAAGAAATCAGCTCAAATATAAGCAAACAGACTTCTAGTTTTTTAGGTGTATGCTTATATCACTACAAGCAATAATATCTATATTTTAAGATCAAATAAATCCCTATGCTAGCAAGAGATTTATCTTTTTTTGTTTGTGTTTTTTTTTTCATACATGATAAGATATCATCTTTATATAATTGGGTTAACTCATAAACGGTTTAAAAATAGTTCTTAATAGACTTATGGCTAGGAAATATAAAGTGGGATCACAAAAAAATTACTAGAAGACTGTCATTTGGAATATATACTAAACAATAGCTTCCTACCTCCTACTAAGATACCAAGCCTGATAATTTCGCAACATTCATCAAAAAAACTGATACACAGTATTTTTTATTTTATAATTAAATGGAGTTTAAATGACAACAATTTGGAAAGTTTTAACAGCACCTTTCATTTTTCTATTTTATTGTACTTTTATACATACAAAACTGGATACTTTTTCTGATATCGATTTCATGTCGCATGCTAATAATTCTATATTATTAGTTGTAGAAGACAATGATAGAATTTTTAAAGAATATAAAAATGATATTATAAAATCTTTAACTAAAAAAGGATTTAAAGTATATTTAGATAGTAACGAAGCGTATGGACCTATTGACATAATTGCTAAATTTGATCTTAAAAACAGATCAAAAAGTTATACTTATGAAACGAACAGATACGATTTTGTCCCTAATGGAGATCTAGTTACCTCTGTTAGTCCTGATTATAGAACTACTACTGTAGAAGCAAAGCAAAAACTTGCTGTTGTAGGTAAAGATACACATTATGGCATCCATAGAAGGCACTCTTTTTTGTTGACTTTTTACAATGCACATACTAGTAATCCAGAAGTAGTATTTTCTCTTAATTTACAAACAACATATGCATCTGACAAGTCTATAAGTAATAAATTTATCTATAAATTTTTAATAGCAGAAGGAATTTCTAGAATGAATCCCGTGAAATCGGAAGAATATAATTTCACAGTTAGTTTCCCTCTAGGAATAGATGAAAAACAGTATTAAATTAAGTCATATAATAATATCGCTTCAATGCTTGTAGTTTAAGCGGTGAATATCTATACCTAGCAAATGGAAATGTATATTTTCAGCTAGTGATTATAAGTTTTTAGCTAAAACAGTGTTTCGCGGGTTTAGTGTTAACTAAATCAAGAAATACTAACGCAATATAACAGCTTAGAATCCTTGTCCTCTAGGGCTATTAAAAGATTTACTTCATCGTTAAAAACTTTGAAAGACTACACTTGCATTTCTACGGTATTTTGCCTTGAATTAAACCATATTACTTAACCCTGAAGACCAGAATTTTCATCTACCACCTGTATATTACTTATTGATACTTTCATCTGTTAGTCTGCTAGTTGTGTAAATCTTTATAGAAGAAACTAAACCTTGATGATCTGTAGCAAAAGCTGCACAATTATTTTTTAAACTATTATCTATATGGTTAACTATAGTTTTTTTATCTCCTGCAAGCATTTTGCCTTCCATATCCATAAGTTGTAATGTAGCCACTTTTTCTGCTTCAAAAGTATCTGCTTTTGCGAGTATGAAAATATGATCTAGCTGCCCTCCTAAAGGATATAAAGCATTGCTATTAAGCTCATTATGTTCTTGCTGCCATAATGATTCAGCACGTTTAGTTAAAGTGCTGCGAGTTTTAATAAATTTATCTCTAGCAATAGCTAATTTTTTATTATCTTTTTTATTATTGACAGAATTTGATTGTTGTAATTGCTTTACCTGTGCAAAAGTTTGTCTAACTAAAGGGTCTTTTTTATATGATGTAAAATCATAGGGGTAACCAATAAAACTGCTATTACCAAGAATCTTGTTACCGTCTTTATCTACTATTTTTTGAGATAACTCTATAAATCCTGAATCTTCTAGCATTTGTATTTGTTCTATTCCTTGTTGATCTGGAAAAGAATTGAAATCTCCCGCTAGAAAGATAATACTATCTGGGTTATCATTGTATAGAGTAGTTAAATGTTTAATTACATGGCTTATTGCCTTTTCTTTATGAGATGCCGGAAAAACGCCTAAATGAACATTAACAATAAATATTTTTTTATTTGTTATGATATCTTCAGCTTCAGTAACAAAAAACGATCGTGGAAACAATTGATCTAGATAGTGAAATTTAATTGCCTCTTCTTGTTGTTGTTTTTCTATAGAAGACAAACTTTCTATATTAGGATAATCTTTTTCATCTTGAGATAAAAGAATTCTTTCGCTAGATATAATTTTAAACTTACTTGCATCTAGCGCTGTTATAAATTGAAAAACATTACTACTAAGATTATTATAATGAATACAAGCGGTACTGTAACCATTGTTTTTTAAATTTTCTAACAACGGATTGACAGCATCAATTTTAATATTATTTTCATTACAAATTCTAGCTTCTTGTATTGTAATAATATCTACTTGTTGATTTTTAAAGCTATTTAGTTTGGCTTTAATTCCAGGAATTCTATTATCTATATTATAATCAGGAAATATACCTTCATATTTAATTTCAGGAGATAGGCTTGTATCTATATTTAGAGTTGCAATTTTAACTTTTCTGTTTTGAAAATCAGCTAATGAATGCTGAAACATGAAAACTAAAATTAAAATTATATATTTTATTTTATACATAAAGGTAATTACTATATTAATTAGAGAATTTATATTAATTGCTTATTATTTTTATGATACTAAAGATGAATATTGTTATTTATTTTTCTATGTTGTTAGCATTATATATCTAACAGATATTTATGATACAATATCACTATAGGTTATCTTTAGCAATTTTATATAATTAATAAAATATCTTTATTGTTCTGAAATGATATTTTAAGAAACAAATTTACATCAAACTTTACCTTTATAACACTAAATTTGGAATACCCTCTTAATTCCCGAGGGCGTTAGCGTTTTCAACATATGGCTAAACTTTTAACAGCTATGGCAAATTGTTTTTAATTGCTTACGTAAGATACATTTTTCTTTTAAACTGCGTTGCTAAAACTTATATTATTGTGTCTTAGGTTTAGGTGTAGATTTCGGCACTTGGTAACCATTTGGGTTCTCAAATTTTTCCTTCAAATTATCTACATTCTTGTAAGTATGATTTCTATCGCTGTTTTTATGGATACATATTGGTTCTTCGTAAACATTCTCATCAACATTATTTTCATCACTACTTCTTGGCTCTTTATAAACATGCTCACGAGAACTTTCTCCAGGGTTAAATCTTAATTTATCGTAAACATTCTTATCAGTATTTTTTTCATCACTAGTTCTTGGTTCTTTATAAACATGCTCACGAGAACTTTCTTCAGGGTTAAATCTTAATTTATCATAAATAGTATTATTAGCATTTTCTTTACTTAGTGTGGATGATGTAGGCTGTTCTTTTACAGTTTTAATACCAACTAATTTTTCTTTCAATTCTTCAATAACTTTTGCTTGTTGATTATCATTTTTAGTTACAGCACCATTATAACTATTAATATTGGTTTCCAGATTGTCTTTTTGAAATCTATTAAAAAAAAATTTAAGTATGCCTTTAAATGATTTAATTACTCTTTGCTTTAATGTCAGCTGCTTGGGAATTTCAAAACTATTAGTTTGCTGATTATCTTGGGATATTGGCTTATCAGATTGTGTTACGCTTCTACCTGATAGGCTAGCTGTTGTTTCAGTATTATTGTTATCTGATATATTCTTTTTATGGTCGCCAAATATACCAGAGATGACATTTTTAAAAAAATTAGTTCTCATATTATAATCCCTTATAGTTAAGAAATAAATATTTTTAACTAGATCTTAAGCTAGGTATACTTGATCTAAGATATAAAAATACTATAAATTTACTTCTTAAGGGACGTAATTCGGCAGACTACAATATTTTGTTAGAAGGCTATTGATAACCACTCCGCTATCAAGGACAATGCTCAATACAGTTAATGAAATCTAATTTTTTATTTGCTTTTAACTACTGCTAATACTTTAAAAAGAACCTTTCTTTTTGCTAATAATTTCAGCAGAAACTTTGTGTACTGTATCTACTAAAACAGCTACTTTATCTGGTGAAACTTCTGGATGAATACCATGTCCTAAATTAAATATATGGCCATTATCACCATTAAAAACTTGTAAAATCTTAGTAGCTTCAGCAACGATGCTAGATTTTGACGCATGGAGAACACAGGGGTCTAAATTTCCTTGTAATGCTATCTTGCCAGCAATTAACTCACGAGCAGTAGCTAAATCGCAGGTCCAATCTAAAGATATAGCATCTAAATTTAAATTAACGATAAATTTTAATAAACTGTTTGCATGCTTAGTAAATAAAATTATAGGCGTTTCAGGATTAGATTTTTTTAAATTATTTACAATATTTTCTATATACCTAAGTGAAAATTTATTATAATTAATAGGATCTAAAATACTCCCCCAAGTATCAAATATTTGTACTGCATGTACACCAGCTGCTATTTGTTGTTGTAGATAATCAGTAACAGCATCTGCTAAAATAGCTAACAATTCATGCAAAGCTTCAGGAGCATCAAACATCATCTGTTTTATTTTGCTAAAATTCTTACTGCTTCCGCCTTCTATCATATAGCAGGCTAAGGTCCATGGACTACCTGAAAAACCAAGTAAAGGAATTGACTGATTTAATTCTACATTGATTTTTTTAATAGTATTAAAAACATAAGAGAGTTCATCTGCAATATTAGGTAGCTGCAAAGAAGATATCGCCGATTTTACAATGGGCTTACGTAGCTTTGGACCTTCTCCAGCTTCAAAATATACTCCTAAACCCATAGCATCGGGTATAGTAAGAATATCCGAAAATAAAATAGCAGCATCTAGAGGGAATCTGGATATTGGCTGCAAGGTAACTTCAGTTGCTAGATCAGAATTCCGACATAAATTCATGAAATCTGGCACTTGTTTGCGAATAGCTCGATATTCTGGCAGATACCTGCCTGCTTGACGCATAATCCAAATAGGAGTTCGATCTACCGGTTGTTTTGCTAATGCTCTTAACAACCTGTCATTTTTTAAACTAGGTATAGCCATTATTAATTATAATTCCTGAAAATTAAATTAAGTGATAAAACTTTTACAAACCAGAAAACTTATTTACTTTCTGAGCTATTGTTTAATTTTATAAAAAAGTTAACCTGTGCAGCAAATTAACTGCGATTACCTGTAATAAATTGTGCTTGTATGGTAACATAGCTTTAACTGTCATACAATGCAAACAAGTTACCTTACAATATACAACCGTATATACTACCAACACTTATTTTTATACTTACTATGACTAACTTAACTGCTACTAATATTAGCAAAATCAAGCAAAAAAGAACCATTGTAAATAATATATCTTTAGAAGTAAAAACTGGAGAAATAGTTGGCTTGTTAGGACCAAATGGTGCAGGAAAAACCACTTGTTTTTATATGTTAATTGGCTTAATAAGACCTAACTCTGGCAAAGTTTTTCTTGGTAATAAAGATGTAACTAGTTTACCTATGCATGCACGAGCCAGATTAGGAGTCAGCTACTTGCCACAAGAGCCCTCTGTATTTAGAAAACTAACCGTTGCTGACAACATAAGAGCGGTTTTACAATTGAGAAAATCTTTATCGGCTAAACAAAAACAACAAAAACTAGAATCATTACTAGAAGAATTTGCAATTGAGCACATAAGTAATGTTGAAGGAATTTCGCTTTCTGGTGGTGAACGTCGACGCGTAGAAATAGCAAGAGCTTTAGCTATGGATCCTGCTATTGTGTTACTAGATGAACCTTTTGCAGGAGTAGACCCTATAGCAATATCTGCAATGCAGGAGACTATTTTAAAATTAAAACAAAAAAATATTGGTGTCTTAATAACAGATCATAATGTTAGAGAAACTTTAAAAATCTGTGAAACTGCATACATAGTAAGCGAAGGTGAAATAATAGCTTCAGGAGCATCAAAGCAAATAATGGAAAACAGCCAAGTAAGAGATATTTATTTAGGACATAATTTTAGCTTGTGAATACCTCTCATTAAAACTTATTAACAACTTGTAACTACCAAACAAGCACTTAGAGTGAGGATGTCTCTATACACGTGCTACTTCAAACCTTTTATTTAACAGTCCCAACTTTAAAGCATCTCATAACATTACAAAAATAAATCTAATAAAGTTATTTATTTATATTTCAAAAAGACGATAAACAAAAATATTATTTGATCCATTAAATACAATAAAAAGGACTACAATAATGGCAATAAATTTTAATAAATTTAATCCTGTCAACAAATTATCTAATCTTGCTAAGAATACTGCTAGTAAAATTAAGAAAGGGAAGCATGCTTCTAGAGATGTAGAATCAACTAAAACTGAATCAACTATACCAGCAAACAATAATACAACAGCAAAAACTAAAACAAACTTTAAAGGCTTATTTTCTAGAAAAGCTAAATCAGTTATACCTACTGATACAGAAGGGGGAATAGAACAACCTACTGAAAAAGCAAAAAAAATAGGCTGGCGCAACAAAAGTAGATCATACGATATATCGAAGCAAAACAACATAGCTCCAACAACAAAATACACCTCAACTTCTTCTATAGGAAAATCTACTAACTTTCAACAGGTAGCAGAGGGAGCAGCAAATATTTCTGCTCCAATAGTCCTTAATGCAGTTGATAACCAAGCAATTCAACAAGTAGTCCTTAATGCAGTTAGTAACCAATCAATTCAACAAGAAAATGCATTGGAAGCAACAAGTGAAATATTAGAACTACCTTTAGGAGCAACTATTGCAGACGAAAAAGAAGCATTTCTACACTCATTAGAAGAAGCCACTAAAGGTTTAGAAGGAGATGAAAAATATAAAGCAGTTTTAACTCATATACAGAGTCGTTATGAAGTAACTGATATGAGCAATGGTGAGGATGAAAGTTCTGTAAAATTCTTTACTGGAGACTATGGTTTTGTTGCTATCAATGATGAAGGTAAGTGGACTTACGTTGCAGATAATACCAATCAATCAGTTCAACAATTAGGTGAAAACGATACTATAACAGATACTATAACTATACAATCTGTCGACGGCACCACTAAAGATATCACCGTAACAATAAAAGGAACTAACGATGTTGCAGTTATATCTGGTACTAGCGAACAAACTATAGCTGAAGATAGTGCCGATACACTGACTGCCGAAGGAGCTCTAACCGTTACCGATATTGATCAGGGAGAAGCAAAGTTTGTTGCTGAAACCGTTCAAGGAAACTATGGCTCTATAGATATTAACGAGGAAGGTAATTGGGTTTATACCGCCGATAATTCTCAGGAAGAGATTCAAAAATTAGCTAGTGGTAGCACACTAAATGATGTAGTAAGTGTGCAATCAGCAGATGGCACTACACAAAATATAACAATAACAATAACAGGAACAAACGATACCGCAATTATATCAGGCTCTAGTGCACAAACTCTTACTGAAGATAGTACCGATACATTAGTGGCCGAAGGCACTCTAACCGTAACTGATGTTGATGCTGGAGAAGCTAGGTTTATTACGGGAAGCGTTCAAGGAACTTATGGTTCTATGTCTATTGAGGAGGGTGGTAAATGGACCTACACCGTTGATAATTCACAAGATTCCATTCAGCAACTAAATGCAGGCGACAAGGTAACCGATGTAGTCACAGTACAGACTATAGATGGCACCACGCAAAATATTACGGTAACAATACAAGGCACAAACGATACAGCAGTTATAGCAGGTACTAGCGAACAAACTATAACTGAAGATTCAGCTGGCACCCTAGTAGCTGAAGGTGCTCTAACTATTTCTGATGCTGATGCTGGCGAAGCTAAGTTTATTGCAGGAATAGGTGATGGTGTCTATGGTTCTATAGCCATAAATGAAGACGGTACTTGGGCTTACAGTGCCGATAACACACAATCAGCAATACAGCAACTAGGTGATGGTCAGATTTTAACAGAGACCTTTGCAGTACAATCGGTAGATGGCACTACTAAAAATATTTCGGTGACAATAAAAGGCACAAATGATGCTGCTGTTATAGCAGGTACTAGCGAACAAACCATTGCTGAAGATAGTGCAGATACACTAATAGCTGAAGGTGCTCTAACTATTTCTGATGCTGACGCAGGAGAAGCTCAGTTTGTTGCTGGAACTGGTGATGGAGTTTACGGTTCTCTTACTATTAACGAAGACGGTACTTGGAATTACACAGCAGATAATACGCAAGAAGCCATTCAAAAATTAGGTGA
The DNA here is from genome assembly GCA_929200395.1 of Candidatus Gorgonimonas eunicellae. Classification (GTDB taxonomy): domain Bacteria; phylum Pseudomonadota; class Gammaproteobacteria; order Pseudomonadales; family Endozoicomonadaceae; genus CAKMZJ01. The sequence goes on from CAKMZJ010000031.1 coordinate 16,878, forward strand.
AGGCGATATCGCAAAAGATATATTCAATGTAAGATCTGTAGATGGCACCACGCAAAATATAGTAATCAATATAACTGGAAAAAACGATGGTGCAGTAATATCAGGTACTAGCGATGCTACCGTTACCGAAGATGGATCTCACATACTAACAGCAGGTGGCACTTTAACCATCGAAGATGCTGATCAAGGTGAAGGGAGATTTGTTACAGAAATCCTCGAAACCAAAGGTCAAGATATGACAAGTGGTGATCATGCTCAAATAGGTAAATTATGGGTAGATACATCCATAGAAGAAGGTCATTTACCAGAAGGTAGCTCTGCCACTATAATTCAGATAAAAAGTACTGAATCTCCTGAAAATACACACGAAGTTGTCGAGGTTAAAACTCCTGAAGGTGGTAATTATATTATCGATGGTTCACAGTATGATAGTGACCCTGCAGCAGATACTACTAATCTTATACCTGAAAGTGCTACTAATGCTAGTATTGATCAAAGTATTACAGATAAAGACTTACAAGAACATATTCACGGTCCACAAGATACTGCCCCAGACCCAAGTAGTCTAAGCCCTGGAGACTATGCTGACAGGTTAGCAGCATATGGTAGCGATGAATTTTGGGAAAACAGCTTTACTGCTATGACTGAGAATGCAACAGCAATAGCTATATCTGTTGGTTCTTCAGTTGCAGAAGGTACTCTTGCTACGGCTTTTTCGGCATATAAATATCATAAGATCGCAAAACGTAGACAAAATATAACAGATGCTAATCGTGTACAAATAAAAGCTAGTCAAAATAATTATCAGGATGGCGACAAGCAAATGACTTTTAGTAACTTCAAGGATTTCGCTAAAATAAGTCATTTTGTGAAAGATGAAAACAATAATCTCGCAAAAATTCTTGATAAAGATGTAGATTTTATATCACTTGATGATGCTAAAGAATTAATAAAAAATCTTAAGGAAGTGTTTCCAGAGGATAAAAGCGATCTAGATAAGTTAACAAACAAACTAACTGCAGATAACTTTAAAAATCCTCAATTTATCAACGGTGACCTTACTCCAACCCTAAAAAAATATGGTGTTGATATTAAATATGAAAAAATGGGAACATTAACAGATAAAGCTAAAGATAAATTTAGAAGTCAAAAAAATAAACAGCTAGGTCTACATATGCATAAAGTTGCTATAGATAAGAAAGATCTTTATAAAAAATTAAAAGAAGCAGGTAAGATACCAACAGTACAGATAATCTCCTCCACATTGGAAAAATCCCAAACAGATATAAAAACTTTAAATAAATTGCAAAATTATGACGACAGAAAATTAAAATTCAATAAACAAGATGCAGGATTAAAATTTGGAGCTGCTATTGCTGGTATGGTGCCCTTTATTCCTATAGATGAAGCAACAAGAGCAGGAGCCTACACTAGAGAAAAAAATTATCGACTAAAAAATGAAAAGAATATGGAAGCTAGATACGATGCTAGCAAAGAAATCCTTCAAAATAATCAAGCGAACTTTTCTGCAGGTAACTACGATAAAATAAAAACTGCTTTAGATAATCTAAAAGAAGTAAAGACAAAACATATGCATATAAAAGAAACTAAAGCAGAAGCAATGCGAGGAATTCATGTTGCCGCAGGAGCTGCTAAACCGTTAACCGATATAGCTGGCCCAGTAGGTTCTGGAGTCAGAGGCGGTGTAAAAGGCGCTGCTAAAATAGGCACTGCTGTTGCTGCTGGAGTAGTTAGACACAAAGGGGATAAAGCTCTACAGGCAGAAGGTAAATATACTACTACGAAAGAGCTTTATAGTTTATACAAACAAATATATTTAGAAGAATCCAGCAATTCTGCAGAAAAGAAAGCAATAAAGGATTTAGTAGCAACATCTTTTGATATTGATAGCAATGAATTTGATTTATTAGTTAAATCTTCATTAGTTGAAAACAATCTATTTAAAGTTAGTCTATCAAGACCAACAGGAGATAAAGCTAGAGTATCTCTTTCTAGTACAGACCATGTCTATGACAAACCAGAGAATGTAGTTGCTAATAACAGGAAAGATGATAATACAGAAGTATAAACTGTAATAGCTCAAACACGATCTGACAGCAATCTTTATATACCTTCTACTTGAAGGTGTATAAATGCTTACGTTTTTGCTGAAAATATTTACAAAACAGGGGCTTAAAAGACATTCAAAACCGCAAATTTTTATTATTTTCCTTTATTCTTTTCTATTATTAGGAATTAAATATATAAATTTATATATTTTTTTAAAAAAATACTTGACTTAAAAAATAAAATCTATAATATTTGTAGTCATTGAGAGCTGATTAGCTTTAAAGAAAATCAGTAATCAAGCGAATAATTAAAGAACAATTCCTCGATAGCTCAGTTGGTAGAGCAAATGACTGTTAATCATTGGGTCGCTGGTTCGAGCCCAGCTCGAGGAGCCAAATTCTTTAAAATCCTGCATTTAGGGTCGTTAGCTCAGTCGGTAGAGCAGTTGGCTTTTAACCAATTGGTCGTAGGTTCGAATCCTACACGACCCACCAATATTGTTTATCTTTCCTAATTCTAAATTATACATCTGTTTAAAATTAATGTGAATAAATCCTAAAAATATTATTTTTTTCTTGCGGATAATTGTTTCTCTTTCACAATATCAACTATAGACTTTTTATTGTTTTTAATTTTTTGTGTTTGTTCGTTGTTGTTATCTTTATGGTATTTAAATAGAGAATTAAATTTATTTTTTATTGTAAGGTTTTCCGAGACATGAATTTTTTTACACTTTCTTTCTGAAATATTTACTTTATTATTTTTATTCATCGCAAAATAAGAGCCCGCCAATGACACTCCTAAGAATACCATTTTAACTGCCACACTCTTTACTCGCTTTGCATGACTACCTGCTTTTGCTATACTTGCAATTGTATTTGCGGTAGAACCTGCTGAAAAGTGATTGGGTATATATTTGCCAATTTTTTCACTTTCTACAATTCCAGCATCGACAGCAGCATCGTGAATAGTTGCTACCTGTTTAATTTGCTTAAAAACATTTCCCATTAGTAAAAATCCTATAATCTTATAATCCTTATAAATCGGAATTTCCATGGTGTAATTTAGCTTTAATAATAAAATAGTAGAACCGTTAGTTTTTAACCAATTGGTAGTAGGTTTGAATTCTACACGACCTAGCAATATTGTTAGACCTTCCTAGTTTAAATTTAACTCTCTGAAGATATATTTAAAAAGATTTAATTCAAGGCAAAATACCGCGGGCATGCCTATGGATCTTTAAGAAGTTTTAATGATGAAGTAAATCTTTGTAATTACTCTCACATCGCTACGTTTTTTTGTATTCATCGTCTCTTGTATTTTAAAATACTCGCATTCTTATTAGGCAATGTATTAGTTCATGAGTTTTGTAAAGATTTAACAATTGTTAACAATGGTGCAGGTCAGTTTAATGTGCTTTTGCCCTTAGTTATTAAGAAGCTACACTATTTTATAATCTTTTGCTATTCTTTTTAAGTAAAAGTAGCTCTGATTTGATTTTGTATCTTTTTATATCATCAGGATTTGCTTAATCGGGAATAGCTGATGTTTTTAATTTTAGAAGATGGTAAAAATTGTCACGAATATTGATAGAGAAATAACAATGATAAAACAAACGTCAAATTTAATATCTCCTACACCTAAAGAAATTATAGTAACAATTAATAAATCAATTCAAGAACTAGAAATTGTAGAAGAAAAACCTAAAAAGAATTGCATCGCTAGATTTTATAATTGGTTTATTAGTCATCCTACAAAAGCTATTTTATTATTAGCTACTGGTGTAACTGTTATATCTGGCGCAGTAATAGCTTCGATACTATTAGCACCTAATAACAACTCTAGCGCAGGCGGTTCTTCATCTTTAACTAGTCGTAACATAAAAATATCACCTGCAAGGGATATGCAATTATTAACTAAAAAACTATCACCTAGCAGTCGCAGAATAAATATTCTGCCTACAGCTAGCAGAGATAGTTTTATGGCTATTGAAACAGCTGTTACGAAGTCAAGCATAGAGGTATCCACTAATGAGAAATTATTATCTTCAAAAGCACTTAAAACAACAAGAGTAACAAAGCGATCATCTCTAACTAGCGAGGTAAATATTCTGCCTATAACTAGCATATATAGCACCTATGCTATTGAAACAACGTTAGTTCATTCTATATTAAAATCAAAAATAAAGCCAACTAAGACTTTTGTAGCCTCAAAAAATAAAATTTTAACTACAGTAAATAACGACTTTAGTCTAGTATCTCGACCCTACGCAGAATATGAAAAAGCTGGATACTTAATTTTTAGCGATGATGATTTTTATAAATCTAGAATCAAATATTATGAATCAAAAAAAATTAAACAAAAGATAGTTAAAGATATGCCTGATGATGTGCAGTTGATTGTTTACACTTATAAAAATAAACATGAGAGTATACGACGGAAACTTAAAGGTTATATCGGTAAAAAAAGCCTACATATTTTGACCGTTAATAAAGGAAAAGCAAAAAGCAAGTTTTGGACACGAGATGCTGTCCCTGTTCCAGTTTATGGCAATGACGGGAAACTTAAATTAATTGATGCTAAATACCATAAAGATTTTGAAGATGATAAAGCTTTTGCTGATTTTCTCAATGTAACCTTATATTCACATAAGCATGAGTTTGAAGGTGGTAATTTTCTTGCTGATAGCAATGCAAACTGCTTTACTATAGATAATATATACACGCCAAAGTCAGATGAATTTTTTAAAAAATATTATGGCTGTAATAGAATGACACGTTTTAAACATATCAAAGGAATAGGGCATATAGATGAGTCATTAAAGATTATCGATTCTAATAATATATTAACTGATGTTGTAGAGTATCAACCAATATTAAAAGACTTAGGCTATAATGTCACTTTAATGCCAAGACCTACAGGATCAACTAAAAAGTCATATGCAAATTATCTTAATTCCTTATTGATTAATAATAAAGTATTTCTGCCTATTTATAATAAAGATACTGATGCAGACGCAATTCAAATATATACAAATTTTAATTTAACGGTATATCCACTAAAAAGTTCTAGACTTGCAAAAGAAATGCAAGGATCAATTCATTGTATAACTATGACCTATCCGCCAGTTTAATGTGACATGCTCCCCTCCCTAAAGGAAGGGGCTTCCTAATTCACAGCGAATTG
>CAKMZJ010000032.1 GCA_929200395.1 Candidatus Gorgonimonas eunicellae
ATAAAACATGTTGATTGTGTTTATTGTTTGTTTAGAATTTGATTTGCAATATGAGAAATGCTAGATTCTGGATGTTTATTTACTATTGTTTTAAAAATATTATTAGACTCTTGAATTTTGCCTTTAGCTTGGTATAAAACTCCAATTTTATATAGTACTTCTGGAAAACGATCGTGGTTTTTAAATATTTTTTCCATATTTTTAAATTCGACTAATGCAATATCATAACGTTCTAGATATGTGTTAATTTCAGCTATCCAAAAATAAACATTAAATAACTCTGGATTTTTATCTAGTTCATCTGCTGATAGTGGGTAATTATTTTTTATTTTTGTTAGTATATCTATAGCTTGTGTATACTGTTTATTTTGTATCAATATTTGTGCGCGATAAATACTATCACTTATATTCAATGTAGATAATTCGCTGTTGTCTGTGGTGTTCGTGTTAAGGGTCTTGTTAATAGGATTGTTTTTTTGTTGATCTTTATGATGCAGCTCTGAATGTAATGACATGATGCGCTGATCAATATCTATATATCGTTCATGATTATTACGATGCAGATCTTTTAAATATGCTACTTCTTTTTCTAGAAGTGTTATTTTGTCGTATAATTGCAATAAGATATCGTCTTTTGCAGTGCTTTCTTCTGTAATTGATTGTTCTCTTGTTTCTTCATAGTTATCTTGCGTGTCAACTGTTTCTTGGTTGTTAACTAGCTCTAGTTCATCTGTTTCTTGGTTGTTATAATTGGTGCTATTATCATCAGTAGAATGCACCTCAAGAGAAAAACTATTTAAAGCTAAATTAGGAGAATAACTTATGGGGGTGCTTTTATGTAAGTATTCTGTAAGCCTATCTCGTGATCTTAAATTAATAACTGGCGCTTTGTTAGAATTACTTTTCTGTGGCTTGGTTTCAATAAAATATTCGCGATTCTCTGAAATAGTTGCGGCTTTTATTTGTGTTTGAGCCATATTGTTAGAGTAAAACAAGTTTATATCATTACTTGAATTATCAACAGTTATAGTCGATGATGTTGTATCTGTTATAACAAATAAGAGCATAGAAAGTAGTTTAACTCTATGCTCTGATGTTTTTTTAATAAAATTAAATAACATATAGTTATGCTTTTTCTCTAATTTTATCTTTTAATAATTTCTGCTCTACGATTAGCAGCGCATGCTTCTTTTGTAAATCCAGGCATAACTGGTTTTTCAAAGCCATAGCTTACAACTTCTATTCTAAATGCAGATATTCCTTCTTTTACTAAATAATCTTTTATAGCATTAGCTCTTCTTTCCCCTAGAGCTAAATTATAAGAGCGTGTTCCAACCTGATCTGTATGACCATACACAATTATTTGAGCTTCTTTACCCTTACCAAGATAATAGGCAACACAAGCATTTAAAAACTGATAATCTTCTTGTAAGATAGTAGAACTATCAAAATCAAAATGGAATACACTATGATTTAATACCGCATCTTCATCAGCATAAGAAATAGAGCCTGAATCATAAGGTCTAACGATATCTTGGTGCTCATAAAATTCGTTTGTTTTTTTACTTGCGCAACCGCTTAGAATAAGTGCTATTGCTAGTATGGAATAAAAAACAATATTTTTGCCGTGGTTAAGTTTCATTGGTTTTCTCCAGTAAAGTAAACATTATGTTTTGTTATATACTATACGTATAGAAACGTAGCGTAAATTGTATTTTAAGTATAATATACAATATATTTATATCACAGGCTATCTAAAGTAAATAAAAGATAAGATTTACTATATTTAGTTAATCTTAATATAACTACTTTGTAGTGTATATTAAGATTAATTAATTGTCATCATTTTATAACAATTTTTTTTACTTGCACCAGATAATTTTACGTTCTAAGCTATATTAATATATAATTGATTTCATTACAAATAAAATACTAAGGATTAATATATGAGCAATCATTTAGGTAATATGGGGCCTATATCTAATTATTTAAACTTAAAAAACTTAAAATGCCCAGCATTTATTTTAAAATTGAAATCAGCCATAAAAAATTTACCTCAAGGGAAAGATTTAAATATTGCTAGTAGCACTACAGGACAAGTTAATGAGATTAAAAATTTTTGTATGCTTCATGATTTTAGAATAGTTATGGAAGAAAAGAAAGGTAATTGTTATTATTTGTTAATATCTAGAAACTAAGGAATTATTATGCAAAACCTTTTTAAACATTGGATAAAACAGTATTTTTCAAATTATGAAGCATCACTACTATTAATTTGGTTGTTGTCTATTGTTTTTATAGTTATTGTAGGAGGTAGAGTTTTAGCCCCTGTTATAACATCTTTAATAATCGCTTATCTAATGCAAGGAATGGTTAACTTTTTAGTTAATAGAAAAATAGCACATAAAATATCAGTATATATAGTATTCAGTTTTTTTATGGCTATACTTTTTGCAGGAATATTTTTTATAATACCTATAATATGGAAGCAACTGGGAAACTTCATTAACTCTCTACCACGTATGCTAAATAAAGTAGATGGCGCAATTACATTAGTTTCTAATAAATATCCTTTCTTGTTACGTAATGATGTTTCAAGTTTTATAAATAGTATTAAGGAAGAATTAGCTTCTTATAGCCAATATTACATAGCCTCATCTTATACAAAAATTTTAGAATTAATACATATTTTAGTCTATTTTATTTTAGTGCCTTTTTTAGTTTTTTTCTTTTTAAGAGACAAAGACATGTTTTTAGGTTTAATAAAATCTACACTCCCTAATCAGCGTAGACTTATTATGCAAGTAGCATCTGAAATGAATCGCCAAATAGCTAATTATATTCGTGGTAAAGGAATAGAAATATTAGTTGCAGGCCTTGTAACCTATGTAGTGTTTTTATTTTTTGGTTTAAATTATGCAGAGTTGTTAGCGATATTAGTAGGACTCTCTGTTCTTATCCCTATAGTTGGTGTATTGGTTGTTTCTATTCCAGTCATTCTTGTTGCTTTGTTTCAATGGGGAGGAACAGAACAATTTTTAGCTTTAACAATAGCTTTTGCTATTATTCAAATTTTAGATGGTAATGTTTTAGTTCCAGTATTGTTTTCAGATGCGGTTGGCTTGCACCCAGTAATAATTATAATTTCTGTTCTTATTTTTGGAAGTATTTGGGGTGTATTAGGTGTTTTCTTTGCAATTCCCTTGGCTACTTTACTAAAGGCGGTAATTAATGTTTGGCCAGTAAATAATGAGTGAAAGCTAATATGTTTTTCTTGATTTGCAAAAGATTTTTATTAGGTGTCTGTGTTTTCATGATGTCCAATATAAGTATTGGGCATTCTGTAATATGTCAACCATTAATAAAAAAAGATAGTCACAATAAACAACTAGTAGATTATATAAAAGAGAGTAATAGTACATCTTATGAGATAATATCTGATAAAGTAGATAGATACTACCAAGTAAGGGTTGTTAGATTAAAAATAAGCACAGTAATTTGGCCAAATAAAGAAGCCACAATTATAGCTAATCATTCGCAGTGGGAGCACAATGTATCTTTGTTTATTCCTAAACATGTAACACATGATACAGCTCTTTTGTATTTAGATTCCGGAGTTTTGCATCCAAAAGGAACAAAGTATTTTCCAATAGCAATAAATGCTTTTTCTATTGCTAAAAAAACAAACTCTATAGTAATAGAAGCTAGAGATTTGCCCAATCAATCTTTAATACTTACTAAAAAGTTAGATACTACAAAGAATAAAATAGCTAATCCCGAACCTTCTGTTGAAAAAAAAGGTAGTCAGCTATTGATCTATAGTTTTGAAAAATTTATAGAGGATCCTTATACAAATAAGCATCTGCCATTATTGTTACCTATGGTAAAATCTATTACTCAAATTATGACAGAGTGCCAGTTTTTTTTAGAAAAACAAAACATAACTGTTAATAAATTTGTTGTTAGTGGTTGTTCGAAAAGAGGTTGGGCTGCCTGGATGGCTGCCGCAGTAGATAAGCGTATTTGTGCTATCATACCTATAGTTGCAGATTTTTTTTATATTAATAAGTTGTTAAAATCAGATGGAAATATAAATAAGATGCTCGGTATTTCCAATAAAGAGATACTAACTAATAAAAGTAAAAAATCAGATGCTTTAAATCAGTTAACACAAACCATCGATTTATCTAAATATATAGCAAATATTAATATTCCAATATTTAATATCTCATGTTTAAATGACGAAATACTTCCTGCTGATCATCATCTTTCTTACTTGACCCAGTTAAATAGTAATTATTATTTAAGATCAGTTTCTAGATGCGGTCATTTCATAAACAAAGAAAAACCTTCTGTTATTAATGAGTCTGTATGTGCTTTTTATGGTAGCCTGATATCAGAAAGAAAATTACCTGAAATTAAGCATAAAATAGAAAAAGACAAATTAATCGTAACAACTACTGAGCAGGATAGAATTAAAAAAATTGTATTGCGTACAACTGTAAGTTACGATGAGCTTTTTATGAAAAAAATGAATAAATCGGTAAACTTTCTTAAATTTTTATCATATGATAAAAAAAATAAACAAATAACAGTCAGGTTAAAAAACCGACATAATCTATATAGTGCATACACTGTAGAAATAACTTATAAAAATAAACCTTTTAACGATTTAACGCTTACAACTCCCGTAATAGTACTGCCTAGAGCATATGATTGAAACGCCTTAAACAAGTTAAAAAATAAAATTTAAAATATGGATCTGCTAGTCTGTATCATGTATTAAAGTGCAACTGTAGATAAACAACAATCATATCACTTGATAACAGTGTGGAATTAATATTAAAAGCTTTTAGTTATATAGCTCAATAAATTTTTGATTATATATTTCATATACTTCTAATAAATCTTGAAATTTAGTATTGAAAGCATCGTCAGAATTTATAGAATATGAGGCTAACATGTGCATAAAGTTTTTAAGGTTAATACTTATTTGTGCATATAAAATTAATTTTACTTTTGTTATATCATATGTGTTGTCTTTGATATGTTCTAAGGTTTTATACATTGCTTTTCTTAGAATGTAAATAAATATAAAACTCTTTGAATGTTTTATGGTTGTTACTATGCATTGATAGGAATGAAATAGATCAGTTAATTCAATATCAATATTTTTGATTTGGGAGATATCTGTAATCTTCAATTCATCGCAAACGGTTTTTAATAATATGTCTTTATATAAAATAGTGCTGTCGTATATGAAGGCGTGCCTATGCTTTATTGCTTTATCTTGAGGTGCATTGAGCTTTGGGTACTCAATAGAAGAATATTGATTAAATGTTGCAGTAATATTTAGCTTATGAAAATATGTTATATTCGCATTAATAATGTCGGATAGTTGTATATTTTTATCATGCAACTTTTTGATATGATGTAATATATTTGGTTCAATATAAGATTTCAGGCATACAGAGACAAGGAAGTTTTTTATTTTTGAAAACAGCATCTTTTTTTCTACACTAGTTGTGTTTTTTTCTAAATTTTTATACCTATCTTTTAGATCATAGATAGTTTTTTCTATATGATAAAATTCATCGATTAAATCAGACATGTGCTTAGTATTAGTATTTATATTTTTTCTTAAGGTGTTTATATTTGCTTTAAGGTCTTCTAGTTTTGTATACTCATTTATTAAATTATTTACTTTTGTAGATGATACTGTACTTATTTTATTTATAAATGATTCTAATGATTTATCGTCAGGAGATAATATTTTAATTATAGGAAATAAAAAAGCATAATCTGATGATATATTTTGACTTAAAAAATAATTTTCTCTATTTATAGTATTATATACTTTCCATATATCAACTTCGTATGTTACATTTTTTACCATTAAAAATATCTTTTTAGCTAATTTAGCACATTTTATTTTTGATTCTAAGCTAGGGTTAACAGAAAGAATTTCTATAGTTATTTTGGATATACTTTCAATCTCAATTAAAAAGTTGTGATCTTTGCTGTCTGGATTATTTACAATACCTCGCAGGCTAGTTAATAATTCACATGCTATTGCATCCTCTAAATCATATAATTCTTTTTCGTTGTGTTTTTTAGAATCTTGTATAGCTTTTTCTAAAAAGCTAAAGATTTCAAGCAGTATAGGTTTTTCTTTTTTGAGTATATGGTTAAATACACAATTTTTTGTATATTGAAGAAATAATCTAAGTCTATTAATAAAATTATATCTAAATTTAGAGTCATATAAATTTTCTGTGTTTAATATAATATGAAATTGGGGGGATTTTTTACCTTGTAGCAGACTAATGGTTAGAGATGATTCTTCCTCTATATCTCTATTAGATAAGGTATCAGGTATCTCGCCTTCTTCAGGGTGAATATATTCATTATTTTCAGTAATTTGCTTTTCTGTGTCGGCGATTCCATAAACAGTTCTTGATTTTGTGCTATAAAACACCTTAGGGTTGCTTAAATCTTTGTCAATAAGTGTATCTTCTGCAAAAAAATTACTTAATTTATTATTAATCATTATATCTCTCTAATAATATTTATACACATGATAGTTGGAAAGAGTTATCTTCAGGTAAAAGGTGTATAAAAGGAGTATATGCTTGTAATTTAAACTTTTCGCTGTTAAAATTAGTCTACGATATTGATATTACAAATATTAGCCAGCAAAGCTGTACTCCTAACGGATGTATCTATGAAATAGGAGTTAACACTAAAGTCAAGCTCATATGTACTTAAATAAAAAAGTATAATAGCAAAATAATTAAAACATATAACCATAGGAATTTACAATATTATCAGAGCTCTTTAAGGTTTTTATGTGAAAATAACTGGGTATAAAGATTGCAGTTAAAAAGCAAGTCTTTAGAATTTTAGAATGTTACTATTCCCATATAGTTTCTACTTAGATATGCCCTTTACATTTCAAAAGTTTGACTTTTAAAAGTTTACTATATTTTGATTTATCGCGGTTAAAAGAGGCAAACTGCCTAAAAAATTAAAAATCATTTGCTTATCGCAACGTTTCCTCAAGTGGAATGTATATACGTGGCAGTTGAAAGTATAGATTTTCATAAAGTGATTATAAGTTTTTATCCAGCACAGTGTTTCACATATTTAGTGTCGACTAAAGCAAAAAAATACTAGTTCAGGATAAAACTTAGAGGTCTTGCCCTTTTGGGCATTAAAAGCCTACTTCATTGTTTAAACGCCTTGAATTAGATTATTTTATTTAGGCCTTAAATCTAGCGTTTTCATCCGCAGCATATATATACTTAACTTGTTAATAGTATAACTTTAAAATTACATTGTATTTAATCTTGTTTTAAAACTATAATTTTAAAGCGGGCATATGATTTAGCAACTTAAAGGATTTTATATGAATGAAAAAACAAAAAGTACTTCGTTGACAACTAAAATAATGCTAGGATTATTTCTAGGAGCGATACTCGGGTATGCTTTAAGAGAGCTACATGGAGCTGTTGACAGTGATCTTATCAAAAATATATTTTCATTTATCACGATAGCAGCTGATTTATTTTTATCGTCACTACGCATGCTTGTAGTCCCTGTAATTTTTATATCTATAGTATATGGAACTCTATCATTAACAGATATAACAACTCTAGGACGTGTAGCAGGCAAAACTACGCTAATATATCTATTGACAACTATAGTAGCTGTTACTTTAGGTATCTCATCTGCTTTATTAATTAAACCTGGGGCGAATACAGGATTACACGCTTCTAGTGAATACAGCGTTCCATCAGCAACATCTTTTCAAGATATAGTTTCTAATTTAATACCAAGCAACCCAATAGCGGCAATGGTAAATGGTGACACAATTCAAATTATTGTTTTTGCTATATTTATAGGTATTGCTATATCTTTAACTAACGTAAAAAAAGCTGAGCCTGTTATTAGATTATTTGAGTCTTTAAATGCAGTTATTGCTAAATTAGTAGAATTTATAATGAGCTTTTCTCATTATGGAATTTTTTTTATAACCGCTAAAATATTTACAACCATAAGTGCTACCGCAGTAGGGAGCCTGTTAATGTATATATTATTAACTTATGCGGTTATGTTAATTCATATGTTTATAACTTACAGCTGTATTTTAAAATTTTTGGCAAATATAAGTCCTATCAAGTTTTTTAGTAAAATAAAGGATGTAATATTATTTTCATTTTCTACAGCATCTAGTAATGCCACAATCCCTATTAGCATGAATGCAGTTACTAAGCGTTGCGGGGTATCTAATAAAATAGCTTCTTTTACTATTCCGTTAGGTAGTACTGTTAATATGGATGGAACATCTATTATGCAGGGCATAGCTACTATTTTTATCGCACAAGCATATAATTTACCGTTAGGAGTTAACGATTATATAGTAGTAATTTTAACTGCTACGCTAGCATCTATTGGTACAGCAGGTGTTCCTAGTGCTGGAGTTATTATGCTAGCTATGGTGTTGCAAAAAGTGGGTCTACCTATGGAAGGTATTGCACTAGTAGTTGGTGTTGATAGGCTTATAGACATGCTAAGAACTTCTGTAAATGTTGCTGGAGATTGTGTAACTGCTTGTGTTGTAGCAAAATCAGAAGGTGAGCTAGATCTTGATGTTTTTAATAAACAAGATAATGACGCTGATAATATCGACTTACATCACATGCACGTTCAAGATAAGTAACTTTTACCTGTATTTAAAGGAATGGGTCTTACTACAGGCTGCGTAAAATACTATGCACCTTACTTTTGAAGGTGTATAGTATTTTATAAATTTAGTGTTTATTAAATTAAAAAATGCTAACTCAGGATAAAAGTTTAGAAGCTGTGGCGATAGATAACTATTTTAAAAGTCTATTTTCATTGCTAATACACTTTAAGATATCTTACAGGATTCATTTTTAAACACCGATTTTTATTTAGCAGAAGAAATTATGCTGCCTTCAATACAGGCTGTATAATTTATATAATTATATCGAATATAGGTTTTTTATGGATTTTTCACTAAAAAAAGAAATAACAGTCAAACAGTCATTAAATTGTTTAGTGCTTCCAATAACTGGAAAAAAACAACATAGTAAACTTGTTCAAAAAGTTGATAAAGAGTTAGATGGCCAAATAACTAATTTCTTAGCGCAAGGAAACCTCGTTTTTCATATTGGTAAAACCGCATGGTTGTATCCACACAATTCTACAATAAAACGAATTTTATTAGTATCAGTTACTAATTCTGCAGATAAAAAAAATAACAAAGGTTTATCTATAGTTAATTTTCGTAACATCATAAATGCTGTAGCACAACAATTAAAATTTTGTCCTGAGAAAAAAGCTATATTTTCTTTACTTGATTTAGCAGGTTGCCAAGATACAGTATGGCAAATACAGCAAGCAATAAAAATTACTAATAATGCTATGTATAGCTTCGATATATTGAAGAGCAAACCTAGTCATAAACCATTACTACAACAGATTGAATTTATTATTCCTGCCGCAGACATTGCTAAAGCTAAAGTTGGCCTTAACAATGCAATAGCAATTGCTTCTGGCATGAAAATTGCTAAAGATCTTGGTAATACACCAGGAAATATATGTACACCTACATATCTAGCTGATCAAGCAAAAGTAATTGCTAAAACTCATAAGCATATGAAATGCACTGTGCTAGATGAGAAAAAATTACATAGCTTAAAAATGGAAACATTATTATCTGTTGGGCATGGTTCAGCAGAAGATAGCAAATTAATTTGTTTGCATTTTATGAATGCTGGTTCGAAACAACCGGTTACTGCTTTGGTAGGCAAAGGTGTAACTTTTGATACCGGTGGAATTTCTATAAAACCATCAGCTAAAATGGATGAAATGAAGTACGATATGTGTGGTGCTGCTAGTGTGTTAGGTACTATGCATGCCATTGCTATGTTAGATTTACCAGTCAATGTTATTGCTGTGGTTGCAGCGGCAGAAAATATGCCAGGATCAAAAGCAACTAAGCCTGGAGATGTAGTTAAGTCTATGTCTGGAAAGACCGTAGAAATTTTAAATACAGATGCAGAAGGACGTTTAGTTCTTTGTGATGCTCTAACTTATGTGCAAAAATTTAATCCTAAGGTTATAGTAGATGTTGCTACACTAACAGGAGCTTGTGTTGTTGCTTTAGGAAATCATAATTCAGGCATGTTTAGCAACGATTCCAAATTAGCCAATTCACTTCTAGAAGCAGCGAAGCAAGCAGATGATCCTACTTGGCAATTGCCTTTAGGAGAAGAGTATATGAAATTACTTGATAGCAGTTGTGCTGATATTGCTAATATTGGCGGACCTTACGGTGGCAGTATAACAGCAGCTTGTTTCCTAGAAAGCTTTATTGATAATTGCAAGTGGGCTCATTTAGATATAGCCGGAACAGCTTGGGTTAGCGGTAGTAAAAAACATGCCACTGGCAGACCTGTTCCTTTGTTAGTGCAGTATTTAGTAAATAGTATCTAATTTGCCTAGTATTCATTTAATATGAAAATTGCTGAGGTAAAGCTTTTTTCTATTAATGACGTGTCCTGTTTATTTTTTAGTTGATTAAAGTTCATTTTAGAGTGGAATTGCAAGGGATGTAACTTAAGATCTAAATCTTTCATGATAGAAAGAATTTGTATAATATTTTTAAATCCTGTTTCTAGTATTTCTTGTGATTTAATATCTGTAAAGTATTGGCTTACCAAGATTAAAGGTATGGGATAATCTTCCAATGTATAATATCTATTTTATATAAGTATAAATGTAAAATATTAAGAATATTATTGCATTTATTATATTATAAGTGGTACATTAAAAAGTCACATTTATCATAAAAAAAATAAGAGTATGAATTATGCAAATTTCAGTTGTTCCTCTATATTTAATCTGGTCTTTAATTTCTTCTTCGATGAATCAGATAATACATACTGCTCCAACATCTGCAAGTCAAAATTGTACTTTTTGTCCTGATACCTACTATTCAATAAACGATTCTCTTACGGATGAATATTATAATGGTTGCAGAAATATGATTTTATGCGATAAACAGAAATCTTCTTGTGGAATTAAAATCACTAAACTAGCTAATATAAAATATATGCAATTATCATTAGGCTGTGTTGATAAGAAGGATTGTGAAGGTAAAAAAGTATCACTAACAGATAACATAACATTCGCTGATAAGTATAAAGCCTTTGAATGCTGCAACGGTGCTTTATGCAATAATCAAACAGCAAGCTTACCTATAAGTGCGTTAGTTTTAGGTAGTCAAGGGGAGGATTCATTTGGTAGCAAGTGTCCAGGGTTTACTGATAATCACCAATCAATATATCTAAACGAGGAAAGTAATAACAAACAAAAAATAAAACAAAACGATAATATTGTTATAACTTATAAAGATATTGATAAAGGCTATATAAAAAGACATGAGCTATCGACCACATGGTATGCAGTTTTTCAAGATAAAGATCCATTCAAGGAAGTAAAGATAGCTTCATTTTGTAAAGATAAGCAAGGGAAAGTGAATGAAGTTTATTCTAATAGCGATCTTATCAATAAAGAAAAAATTTTTCACATTACGCATGAAGCTATGTATTTATGTAAATTCAACTTAAAAGATCTAAACATTATTCTTAATAAAATAGTAACTAATGATGGACATACTAGATTATTTGGTGTTGTTTTAACTGATAAAGATGTAGTTCCACATGCGCAAGGTATTATAGATAAAATAAAAGATCGGCATATAATTAAAATTAATCAACATGGCATAAATAATTTAAACAAGCAAAACAATACAGCAATAAGAAAAATATTAGGCAATAAGCAGAAGAATATAGCAACAAGAGATATATTAAGCAATATTATAATGCTAATACCTCTTATAGGTATAGGTATTGTTAATTTTAATTAACGCTATAGTTATTAAGAAAACAAGGTAGTGTTAGTAAGTTCGTGTCATGTTTTTTAAGGTTTAATTATATAACTTTATACCGTAACAAGAAATTTTGAATACAACTGTATTAACAATCTTCTTCGAATATCTAACTGTGTTTTAACTGCTTGTTGTGGTTTAATGTTTTTTAAAAGTTGGAATATTATTTAGTAGTGGATCTTTATATTCATACTCTGTTTTAACACAGTTAATCCATGCGTCAATTAAGGTTATAAAACATGATGGACTTAAATATATGTCATCCTCTTGTAAATATGAAACGTAAGAATCTAAGTTAGTTAATACCGTACCCTTATTAAATATAAAGATCATATCCGTAAAAAAATCACGAAGACTTTCTATGCCACTCTCAGGCATTTCTGGATTATCTTTCAATTGAGATTCAAAGTGTTTTTTAAAAAATGCTTCTTTTTGTCCGGTTTCGATTAAATTTCCCATATATGTTTCAGCATCGATGCCATGATTATTGGTTACAATATAATAACTGTCTGATGTTGTATATGCCGCAATTATTTGGGTAAATCTAGAATCTTGTTGAACTTTTAGTAAATTATATACCTCTTCTCTAAAATTTTTTTCTGTGTTGTTGTTATTAGTTTTATTCATTTTTTTAATAGCAACAGAAGTTTGTTTATTATTTTCGGGATCAGTGAATATTCCTTGGTAAACAATAGACTGTCGTCCTACATTTAATATATTGAATTCGTCTTGATCTATTTTTATAGATTCGATTAATTGTTGGCTATCTTGTAAAAAGTTATCTATTTTTGATTTTTTTGCAGCAGCGCTATGGTTATCTGATGTTATCGTATTGTCTTTAGCTATGATGCGATCATATATAGAAGTAAGTAGGTCGCAAATTACAGAAACTACATATGTACAAAAATCAGCAATATGGCAGTATACTTTTTTAGCCAAAGAAACACTTCTTTGATTAAATTCTGCTGTTGTAGATGCAGATGTGGCATTGTGATTATTTTGAGGGCGATAAATATTTGCTGTAGTCAGTTAGCTGAGTTGCTTTTTCCATAAGATTTACTGCTCCATTTTATGGGGTTAATACAATATTTACGCTTGAAGCAATTTTTTAAAATATTTGTATTCATTTCTTAAATGTTCGACTTAGGCTAGGGTTAGTAGCGCCATTAGGGTATAAGTCATGCTGTAAATTTCTTAGATCGCTACTTCTTATTAAAGGACAATAATTCTTTTTTGACGCTAAAACAGTATAACAAAAGCCAGCAGATACTCTTTTAGCTGTCAGCAAGCTTTCAAGTTTACTTCCTAAATAAGTATTGTAAAACATGTTATGACAGAAAAAACCACTATATTTTATTGATTCAACTTCAAGGTCGTATTTTGCTAGTAATTGATACAATTTAGATGCTCTAATAAAACTAACGCCTGTAAAAGCTTCTCGTAAACTACTACTAACTAGTTTTACTAAATTTATACAGCTTATTGGATTAAATCCAGATATCAATAACTTACCTGAAGAGGTTAAAGCATTAGATATTTCTTTTATTATATCTTCAGGGTTTTGGTATATTTCTAATACATGGGGCATTACAATTAGATCAATAATATGTGGAATTACAGGAAAGATTTCGGGGTGTACGATAGCTGAGGCTTTATAATTGCTACAGTTTTCTTTAATAATGAATTTATAATGTTTATCAAAGTTACTAAGATTATCTAAATTATATGATTCATTAAATAAGACTTGAAGAGCTGTTTTTCCTGCTAACTGGCTAGAAAAGTTGTTTAAAATATTGCACTCTTGCAGGAATATTTTTTGACCCAATAAATTGTTATTTTGCCAATGAGCTATCTGATTTAGCTTTGCTTGTTGTTTTACAGAGTCATCTAATATCTTCATGCTACAACTCCTATATTTTTAGGTAGGTGCCATACTTCTAATATTACTATTTTATACAAGATAATTGAACTTTAATTCTGTTTTTGTCTCTTAAACTACATACACTTTCTATTTGTAGATTTGTATTAAAGGATTTTTACAATTAACAATTATAATATGAGTTTTAAACTAATGACATCTAAACTTGCTTCTATATATACTCGTGCAGTTTCTGGGCTAGCATCGCCCTTAGTTTCTGTAGAGGTACATGTATCCTCCGGACTACCAGGATTTAATATTGTTGGGCTACCAGAAGCAGTAGTAAAAGAAAGTAAATATAGAGTACGAAGTGCTATAGTAAATAGTGGGTTTAGTTTTCCTATAGGTAAAATAACGGTAAATTTAGCACCAGCAGATTTACCTAAGGAAGGTAGTCGTTTTGATTTGCCAATTGCTTTAGGTATTTTAGTTGCATCAAAGCAATTAAATACAAAGCATTTGGCTGGAAAAGAGTTTGTAGGAGAGTTAGCTTTATCTGGTGATTTAAGGCCTGTTAAAGCAATACTGCCAGCAGCTATTGCTGTTTCTGATGCGCAATCCGAACTTTATCTTCATAAGGAAAATGCTAGTGCAGCATCTTTAGTCAAGAATGCAAAAATAATAGGTTGTGATAGCTTAGCAGATGTATGTGCAATTATTTCAGGCAAATATTCAGCAAGTTGTATCAATGTTAACACCCAAATTCAAGAATTAAAATATCCAGATTTGGCTGATGTAATCGGGCAGTCTCAAGCTAAAAGAGCATTAATGCTAGCAGCTGCTGGAGAGCATCATCTATTATTTTTTGGGCCGCCAGGAACTGGAAAGAGCATGCTTGCAAGCAGACTCCCTGGAATACTACCATCCTTATCAGATAGACAGGCTTTAGAAGTAGCTAGTATTTACTCACTCGGTTCCCCTTCTAATGTTTTACCATGGAAGCAACGCCCATTTAGAACTCCTCATCATTCTTGTTCTCCAATAGCTCTTATAGGTGGTGGTTCTTACCCTAAACCTGGAGAAGTAACCTTAGCACACAATGGAATAATGTATTTAGATGAAATGCCCGAGTTTCAAAGACACGCTTTAGATATGTTACGTGAGCCTTTAGAAAGTTCAGAGGTGGTTATTACTAGAACTGCCTCAACTGAAACATTTCCTGCAAGTTTTCAATTAGTAGGGGCAATGAATCCTTGTCCTTGTGGTTACTTAGGAGACCCTAATAAAAATTGTTGTTGTACAGCTGATCAATTGTCTAGGTATCGGAATAAAATATCAGGCCCGTTATTAGATCGCATAGATTTACAAATTGAAGTTCCTGCGATACCTACGCATAAAATATTGCAACCACTAAAAACAGATAGCGATAACGTGGAAACTTCAGCTCAAGTTAAAGAAAAAGTTATTATAGCTAGAGAAATCCAACAACAAAGGCAAAATAAATTAAACTCTAAGTTATCAAATAAAGAAGTAATGGAATATTGTAAAACAGATAACAGCACGCTAGATTTTTTAGCAAAAGCTGCTGACAATTTAGGAATTTCTGCGCGTGGAACTCACCGCATATTAAAAGTAGCACGAACTATAGCAGATTTAGAAAATAAAGATAAAGTCTTACGTAAGCATATAGCAGAAGCAATACAATACAGGCGTTTAGAACGGTTTTTAAATAGGTAAGATATTTTTCTATTTTAAACTATGAAACTTGTCAGCAGGAAGAAAAAATTATTATACTTGTATTTGATAGATTTATAAAAGCACTAAAAGATAAACAACTATTAACTAATAAATACAATATTAATGCTATTAAACTATTAGTAAAACACTATATGATAATCATAGTTTAATAGGCAAATAAGACGCTTTATTTAATTAAAAGCATTTAGTAGGGTTTAATTTAAAGCTTCTTTTAAAGCTTTCCCAGCTTTAAAGCGAGGTACTCGAGAAGCTTTTATTTGCATTGGCTCGCCAGTTTGCGGGTTTCTGCCTTCTCTTGCTTTTCTATCGCTAGCATTAAAAACTCCAAATCCTGTTAGTGCTACAGAATTACCTTGCTGTAACGATTTAGTAATAGCTTCGATAAATCCATTTAACGCTTGAGAAGCTTTAGTTTTAGGTAGTTCAGCTGACTGAGCTATATATTCAACTAATTCTGCTTTATTCATGTTTTCCCCTTAAAAGGAATAATTTACATTAAATTTAGATAGAGAATATGTTTTCTATCCATAATTTAGCTATAAAATACTACTTTAGCTAATTCTACTTTTATACATTATTTGACTTTAGTGTATTTTACAAGCTTAAAATCAATAAATTTACTTATTAAACGTTAAAGATTAACCTGATTTTATTGAAAAGTCTATCTAACATCTTTATTTTAAGCTTATATTTATAGATAAAACCTATACATGTTATCTTTATAGGTTTTAACATTTATATCAAGATTGATTTTATTTTTATTTTTTTTTAAGATATAATAGGTTATCTTTTATACAGTTTCTATTCGAATATGTATAAAGCGTAAGCTGCAAACGCATGATAAAAATATTATTTTATACTAAATCTTTATAAGATTAAAACAAATAATTTGTATCAAACTTTGCCTGCAGGATACTAAATTTATTCAAAAAGGTATTGGGGTTATTAATGCTACAATCGTTCACAGAATTAGTAAAAAGTAAATTTACCTACGTAATAGTAGGCATTATAGCTTTTATGCTATCGTTCACTGGAATAGAATCGCTCGTTCCTAATAATAAAAATCAAGTTGCTAAAGTAAATGGAGAAAAAATAACAAGAGATGAATTTAAACAAGAGTTAGATGCTAAAGTTGCATCATTAGCTAGAGATAATCGCGAGTTAAACCTAGCCAATATTAATCCCGAAATGTTACAGTCAGAAGCACTAAATACTTTAATTGAGAGAAAGCTTTTGCAAACTACCGCCAAAAATTATCGTATGACGGTAACTAATAAACATATTGATAAAAGCATAACAGAAATATCTGTGTTTCAATCTAATGGTAAATTTGATAAAACTAAGCTAGAAAAAATTATTCGTCAAAACGGTATTACCATAGACAAATTACGTCACATGCAATATGAAGAGGCTATAACATCACAGTTAGTTGAAGGAATATCATCTTCTGAATTTATAACAAATTTTGAAGCTAGTTATTTCCAAGATTTAGAGTTACAGTACCGAAGCTTTAATTGGGCTAGCAAACCTGCAACTGATTTACAAGATGAAATTAAAATAACAGATCAAGATGTATCATCATATTATGAAAAGCATCAAGATAGTTTTAAGAGCCAAGATCAAGCCTCTATAGAATATATAGAATTAACTAAAGAACAATTTATATCTCAAAAAGAAATACCTAATTCAGAGTTAGAGCATGAATATAAGCTATATCTAAATGAATGGAAGCAACGGGTTAGAAAAAAAGCTAAGCTTGCTAAAATTGTAATCGACTCCACAAAATACGACGATATACAACAGGCTCAAGAGCTAGCAAATAATATTACCTCAAAGCTAAAACAAGGAGAGAGTTTTTTTGATTTAGCAAAACTTCATTCTGATGACAAAACTGCAACTAAAGGTGGAAAGCTTGGGTTAGTTGCAAACGTTATAAAAAAAGACCATAAAATTAATAATTTTATTAATGATTTATGGTTAAACGAAACATCAATAAAAACTACAGATAATAATATTAATATCTTCTATTTGTATTCAGATGATAAAGTTGAATTACCTAAAATTACTGATGTTAAGTCTTTTCTTGAAAAAGATATCCGTGCTAAACAGGCAGATGCTAAATATATCGTAGCTTTGAGAGAATTAACAGAAATAATTGCCGAGTCTCCAGATCTTAATGAAGCTGCTGAGTATTTTGGAATAAATATACAATCTACTGCTCCATTTTCTAGTACAAAAAGTGAAGATGAAAATCCAATAACTGTAAATTCTAAAGTTGTTAAAGAAACTTTTAGTAGTGATATTTTAGAATTAAAATCTAATAGCGAAGTAATTGAACTCAATAATGAAAAGTCTATAGTTTTAAGGCTAAAAGAGTTTTATCCTAGCAAGCAATTAACACTAGAAGAAGCTAAAAATTCTATTGAAGATATCTTAAAGCACGAGCAAATAGAATTAAAAATGAAACAGCTTGCGGTAAATTTAGTAACTAAACTTAAATCAGGTACGAATTTATCAGCAATAGCCAAAGAAAATAACATGGAGCTTCATACCGATATCAAAGCCTCTAGAGCTAAACACCAAGCATTTCCAGCAGGAGTTTTACAGCATGTGTTTTTAATGCCTAAGCCAGTAGTAGGAAATCCGGAATACTCTTATGTAGTGCTAGAAAATAATGCTTTAGCTGTTATAGAACTAAAAAATGTTTCTATAAAAGAAAAATCTGAAGATATAATGAGCAAATTAAAGCCTGTATTAATTTCTATACAGTCGCAACAATTATTTAAAGAGTATGTAGACTTTTTAAAATCAAAAGCCAAAATATCTACAGTTTTGCAATAAGTATTAATTAAAATAGCAATAATTTATTTGTTATGATTTATACACCTTCTATTTGAAGGCCTGTATCATATTTTTATTAGAAAATATATATGCCTGATAAACTCGAGAAGTTTGATCATAAATACTTTTTAAAAAATACTCCTGCTTTACCAGGAGTATATGATATGCGTGATAAAAATGATAATACATTATACGTAGGTAAAGCTAAAAATTTAAAATCTAGATTATCGAATTATTTTTCTAGTGAGCAATCCCTCAAAACTAAAAAAATGCTGAGTAAATTAGCTAGTATTACTACGACTATAACCTACTCTGAAAAAGAAGCACTTATTTTAGAGCAAAATTTAATTAAACAAAAAAAGCCTCCGTATAATATCTTACTTCGAGATGATAAATCTTATCCATTTATATTAATATCTAATGATAAATTTCCTAAAATGTCTTCTTATCGGAGTACAAGGAAAAAAGTATCAGGAAAATTATTTGGTCCATTTCCGAGTTATTTAACCGTTACTAAGCAATTACAACTACTACAAAATTTATTTAAAATAAGGCCATGCTCTAATGTTTTTTTTCGCAATAGAACCCGACCATGTTTGCAATATCAAATAAACAAGTGTAAAGCGCCTTGTGTTGGCTTAGTTTCCTTAGAAGAATATCAAAATGATGTTAATAATGCCTGTGATTTTTTAAATGGTAAAAGCCAGCATGTTATAAATAATATTATCAAACAAATAGAACAAAATGTAGCTGTTTTAAACTTCGAAGAAGCTAAAAGATTACGAGATTTACTTAGGGATATAAGAGAGCTACAAGAGCAACAGTCAGTTGAAAAATCATCTGGCAATGCTGATGTCATAGGGTTTTATAGCGAACTTGAAGTTACATGTTTCAATGTATTATTTGTGCGGAATGGTAAAATTATTGATCATTCTAGCTACTCACCTAAATATGGGTGTCAAGAAAGCAAACAGGAGCAACTAGAAGCTTTTTTATCACAATATTATATAGCATTAGCTAAAAATCGTAATTTTCCAGATGAAATAATACTACCTTTCGAATTAAAAAATAATATAGTTATAGAAGACACATTAAAAGGTTTAGCAAATAAAAAAGTAACTATAAAGCATAAATTAAAATCTATAAGGCAAAAATGGCTTAACTTAGCTATGCATAACGCTCAGTCTAGTATAAAATCACTGATTGATAAAACCAAATACTGCGCCATACGTTGGCAACAACTTAAACAATTATTACAATTAAGCATAATTAATCATATCGAATGCTTTGATATTAGTCACTCTAAAGGAGAGGCAACAATAGCTTCTTGTGTCGTTTATGATCATAACGGTTCCGTTAAACAAGATTATCGTAAATTCAATATTAATGCTGCTAAACAAGCAGATGATTACGGTGCGATTTATGAAGCAGTTCTAAGAAGATTTAACAGTGAAAACAATAAAACTACTGTGCCTGAATTATTATTAATAGATGGTGGTAAGGGGCAGCTATCAGCTGCACATAAAGCATTAGAATACCTAGATATAAAAACCACAGTAATTGCAATAGCTAAGGGTGCAGGCAGAAAATCAGGATTAGAAACAATATTTTATGATAACGTTACTTTAGATACAACTAATTACCCACAAGCATTTTTATTGTTGCAAGAAATAAGAGATGAAGCGCATAGATTTGCAATAACTGCACACAGGAAAAAAAGAAGGAAAATCAAGCAACAATCTTTATTAGAAGAAATACCTGGTATAGGGGCAACAAGACGCAGTAATATATTAAAATTCTTTGGTGGCTATCAAGGAGTTTATAATGCATCTATAGAAGAAATTGCTAAAATAAAAAATATAAATATGCAATTAGCAATATCTATTTATAATCACTTACATAAAATATAATAAAAAAAACACTGTAAATAGATTTAACTTAAATAATCAAGTAAAAGGTGTCTCTATGAATAAGACTACTAAAATTGCAATTTCTGCAAATACTTGCTGGTATCTATATAATTTTGTTAAAAATTTAATTTTATCTATAAAGCGACAAGGTTATGATGTTATTGTGATTGCCCCTGAAGATGATTATACGGATCGATTAACCGATTTAGGATGTACCTACATCAATTTAAAACTATATCGTAATAGCAAAAATCCTTTTTTAGATGCTAAAACTATAATATGTTTTTATAACATATATAAAAAGTTACAACCTCAGTTAGCACTACACTTCACTGCTAAAAATAATCTTTACGGCACGTTATCTGCTTCGTTATTAGGTGTACCTTGTGTTAATACAGTTTCAGGGTTAGGAGTTATTTTTAATAAAAAATCTATTTATCAATATCTTGTGTTATGGATGTATAAAAAAACTCAAAATAAGGCACGCAAAGTAGTGTTTCAAAATACCGACGATAAAAATCTGTTTATTAATAACAAAATTATCTCTTTAAATAAAACTCAACTTATGCAGGGTTGTGGAGTTGATTTAAAACATTTTATACCAAATAAAGATAAACTTTATAAGAATAATATAACTTTTTTATTAAGTGCTAGAATAATCTACGATAAAGGCATAAAAGAATTTGTACAAGCAGCTAAGAAATTAAAAAATAAATATCCTTATGCCAAATTTCAATTATTAGGGTTTATTGATAACAGCCATCCTAGTGCAATTACTAAAAACTGTATTGATAAATGGGTAGAGCAGGAATATATTGAATATTTAGGAGCAACAGATGACGTGAGGAAATACATAGCTCAAGCAGATGTTATTGTTTTACCTACTACTTATTCCGAAGGAATACCACGTAGTTTAATGGAGGCTGCTGCTATGGCAAAGCCACTAATAGCTACTAATATAGCAGGATGTCGAGCAGTAGTTGAGCATAATTATAACGGTCTTTTGTGTGAAACAGCTTCCGTAAGTGATTTAACAAATAAAATTGAACAGATGATTTGCATGCCGCCAATTAAAAGATATAATATGGGTGCAAATTCAAGAAAAAAAGTTGAAGCAGAGTTTGATGAATCCATTATTATTAATTCATATCTAGAATTGATTTATCACAACCTCACTCCTTCTAATTAAAAACATATAATTTCAACTATCATTGCAGAAAATAATTATATAAGTGATTGATCTATACACGTGGCAGTTGGAAATGCGAGTTTTCAGCAAGTGATTGTAAGTTTTTAG